>JAQYWP010000498.1 GCA_029379285.1 Rhizonema sp. PD38 | reverse complement strand
GTATAATATAAATACTTAGCTATATTGGGATTGTGGATTCTGAAATATTCATAGCGTATGGCGACAACGAAGAAGCTCCAGTCATCTTTCTACACTCTCGATTCGCTGCTACCTTTTTCCATCATGGATCGCTACCTAGCCAAGGAATTGCTACCAGTATTTTTCTTTGGTGTTGGTGCTTTTTCTTCTCTTGGGGTAACAGTTGACGCTGTATTTGACTTGATACGAAAGATTGTCGGATCTGGGCTATCGATCAACATTGCCATAAATGTTTTTTTATTAAAACTGCCATACTTCATTGTTTTATCCTTTCCAATGTCCACGTTGCTGGCAACTTTGATGACATACAGTCGTCTTTCTAGTGACAGCGAACTGATTGCTTTACGTGGCTGTGGAGTAAGTGTCTATCGTATGGTGCTGACTGGTGTGTTGTTAAGTTTTGCTGTTACAGGGCTTACATTTGTGTTTAACGAGCAAGTTGTACCAGCAGCAAATTACCAAGCAAATACCACTCTGGAGAAAGCATTAAAGTCGGACAAGCCACCTGTTATGAAACAGGACAACTTCCTCTATCCGGAAACGCGGGAAGTAACGCTACCAGATGGTAGTACGCAAAGGATTCTGACACACTTATATTATGCTGACCAGTTTGATGGTAAGCAGTTTAAAGGGTTAACGATTATAGATCGTTCTCAAAAAAATTTGAATCAAATTATCGCCGCAGGAATAGGGGAATGGAATCCATCGAAAAACATCTGGGATATTTACAACGGCACGATCTATTTAATTGCTCCGAATGGTTCTTATCGCGACATTGTCAGGTTTCAACATCAACAACTTAAATTACCCCGCACCGCATTTACTCTGGCTCAAAAAACCCGCGACTCCGGTGATATGAATATTGTTCAAGCGATGGAACAGTTGGAAGTGATCCGCATGAGCGGTGATGAGCAAAAAATTCGTAAGCTTGAAGTCAGAATTCAACAAAAATTTGCTATACCATTTGTGAGTGTCGTTTTTGGCTTGGTTGGTTCAGCAATGGGAACTATACCTCAGCGTACAGGGCGAGCTACGAGTTTTGGTATTAGTATTATAGTTATTTTTACTTACTATTTATTTTATTTTGTAACTGGTGCAATGGGAGAAGCTGGTCTCCTTTCTCCCATAGTGGCAGCTTGGTCTGCTAATGTAGTTGGGTTAGGAATCGGTCTACTTTTGTTAGTTCGGTTAGCACAAAGGTAATAACTGGAGTTTACATTTTGTCGTTACTACCTACAGCGGCACTTGCCCGTCATATTGACAAGTTTGTAGCACTCACTGAGTTTTCTAAACAGTTCGTAGAGTCAATCTAAATTTGAGAGGATTGATGAAAGCACGTCATTGGAAAAAAGTGGCGACAGGTAAGGCTGTGGCGATCGCACACACTCCATAATCAGTAAAAGCGATCGCGCCCGAGCTATGGCAAAAAACTAACTATGAATTTGTCAACTATTAGAAATTTGCGCTTCGAGAAATGAATCTTTTGTAAAAAATCGCCTACCACTGCTCAATCTGCTAGATGAAATTTTAGCAGCTTTGCGTCAGGGGCAGATTGCTTACACGAAAGCCAAAGCGATCGCTCGTTTGAAAGATAAAGCTGTAAGAATTGAACTACTAGAAGCGGCGAAGAAGGAAAATCTCTCGCTTACTCCCTTCCCGCTCTTATGAATACCGTTAAAAAAACCGCCAAGACGCCAAGGAAGCCAAGAAAGAAGATTAAGGAGATACATAGTTTTCTCTAATCTATCTATTCAGTTCTTCCGTTACCATTTCCACTTTGGTTAAACAAATATTCAAGAATTCTGTTGATAGTAATCTGTTGCTGTCTTGAAATATTTGCTAACTCTCCTACACTTCTTTCTAATCTACCAATCGTTTGACTATTACCGCGTGTTTCTCTCCTATTTGCTGTCTGGATGGTTTTTAACAGGTCAAAATCTTCTTCTAGCGCTTCTAATCGCTCGTTCATTTCTTGTAGCTGGGTGTAGATTTCGTCTCTATCTCGTGTCATTGCTCTATCCTAAGTGTCTAGTTTACTTGCTACTGGAAACAATTGATGCCAGAAGATACTTTTCGACTTTTCTAAGGCACTCCAGCTTACGGTATCTCACCTGAAATTTTGATAGGACTTTATGGAGTTGAGTTGTGCTTAGGTTGTTCGTATATGCATCGCATGTGTATGTTGGCATACTTAAAGATGACTTTATATATCAAATTGTGCGATCACATTATCTTACTCCAATATAGTACATCAGTTCTATTTTACGTTTCGCACTCCTGACTAGTCTAAGCTCCAGTAATAAATAAAAAGAGAATCCCCATAAATTCAGGCACGGGGATTCTCCTTTTACTTTTCCAAAATATCCAATTCCCTAATCTTCAAAATAGATGCGACATTCAGGTGAATCTGGATTTGCTGTACAGTATTCTTCAAAGGACGCTTTAGCTGACACCATTGGCTCAGCTTTTTGATGGGCAGCTTGAGCCTGAACTTCTTCCACCTCATCCCAAGCCGCAGCACATTCATGAGAAACAGCACCGTGAACGGCACAAATACCACGAGCTTCCTCAATGGCTTTGTAAATTTTCTGCTCGAACAGATGCACTAGCGGACTTTCCACAAAATCACTCTTTGTGAGGATGTCGGTAATGGAAATGATGCCTAGTAAATCGCCATGCATGACAGGTGCTCTGCGGATACTAGTATTCGCAAATAACCTTGCTACATGTTCTACGCTGAGCTTGGGATCGACGACAATGCAAGGCTTAGTCATGATTTCATAAACCCGGACTTGCTTGGGATCTTTTCCATAAGCTGTTACTTTGTAGACAATATCTGTCTCGGTGATAATGCCATAGGCGTCATTTTCATGAGCGCGTTCCACAACCAAAGCCCGAAGTTTTTTGTCCTTCATCAGTTGCACCGCGATCGCGACAGTTGCCGAACCGCGAATGGTGACTACCTCCTTCGTCATGATATCTTCAGCTTTCATCATTACGCCAACCTCCTATTTTATGGAGTTGATTTCTTGCCCAATCACAACTATAATATCTGCTTACCCGAAAGGTTGGAGTTAGCTTTTTTGAAATCATTTAAGAATTTTTCTGAGGATATGGCAGGTACCAAAAATATCTCATAACTGCAAAGCTAAGCATTTTTCCAGGTTGACGAGAGCCTCGAAGGACTTTTAGACGGAGAAAGCGCCCAGTTAAAAGACGAGCAATTCCTTTGAGGCGAGCTTCAAACCTGACAGCGAGAAACTTTAATCGTCCCCCTGATGGAGCAACAGCATAAAAGGGCATAAAGGCAAGTTTACCGTACAGAACATCCGCGCGATGAGTTCTACTTAAATTATTCTGATGGTGTTCTGGATTAGGTAACCCTCCATGTTCGCCATAGTTTCGCCAAGAAATATAGTTCTTTAGCTTTTTGTTTCGTAGAAACGAGTCAATATTGGAGTCCCAACTTGAGTAAGTTGTGGCTCCTTGTTTTTCTGTAATTTCTCTTGCTAAATCAAGTAAGTGGAAAGCGCCTAGCTTCGTTATAACATACGCGACTGTTGAAACTGAGAACCCTTCACCATAGCCGTCAGGGCTAACATTATACACCTGTGAAGCGCAAGTGTAAAGCCAGCTCAGCCCAACATCACTTTGATTGAGATTAAAAGGTAGAGGAAGTCGCCCAAAACCAACCACGGGAACAAAATCGGCTTCAATAATCAGAGTCGGTTGAACTTCTTTTGTGGCTTTCTCCCAAGCGCATTGATGGTTCATCAGACAAAGATAACTCCGAGAAAAATTCTGAAATTCCGGTTTGGTTTTCTGTCTGAGGACTTCGCATGTAAAGCCTTCTCTACTCAAGACGGATTCTAGCGAAGAAGTGGATTCTTTATGAGCAATAATAAATACTCTGCCAATGCAGTCAACAAGGTGATGATTTCTGGTAGCCTCAATTGGAAAGATCATTCGATTTAGGGTGCACGAATTTTAGATAATGGATTTACAAGAGCCGATGAATCACCAAAGCTTGTGTCACTACGGAATAACCGATCATATAAGTAAAACTTTTTGCTCTTTGCACTAAGAGACTGATAATTATCTTAGTATTCTTTAAATTGTGAAGGTGACGACGATTAATAGTTAACGGTTAACTGATAAAGTAAGTAGTAGATTGTTGTGTTAGTTCTGGGATGAAAGGGTCCCTCATGGATACAACGTTATATTTTATTAGGAGCTACATTTATACATTTCCCTAAAATCGGTGAAAAGTAACATTTTCAAGCAAAAAAGTTATTAATTCTTTTGGCTATACCTATAAACAATAGAGCCAATATTACTTGGATAAGCCGACAAACACGCGTACAGAACGCGACTCCAATCAATTAGGTGTGGGAAATTTATTATTCTCGTTGAATAAAATGTGTCTTGATGCTACATGTCGCGTCAAGTCTCGATAACTTTTCAGCAAGCAGTAGGAAGATAAAGTCTCTTTCTTGAGTGCGATGCCAAGGGCCACGGCGGTATCGCCGTATCGCGCTCTATATGGATTTTTTCAAAGCGAAGTTAGTTAAAAAGGTAGAAAAACTGTGTGGAATGAGTATGAAAAATCTAAAATAGATATTAAATTAAGAAAAAAGGACAATTTCATCAACAACTGTTCTTAAAGTCTGACTTTCAGTAAAGCATAGTGGGTTTGTTAACAGTGCTAAAACACGATTACATGCCAGTTTCCCAAAACCAACTGATTCATTCTGATGCTGCACTACAGTTGTTATTTTTTGTCGATGGACGTCCCAAGTCCAAACAACAGACGCAGCATATTCTCTCGTACTTAAAGGAATTACAGGCTGAGTACCAGTTTGAACTTCAAATTATTGATGTTGAGCAACAACCTTATTTAGCGGAACACTTTAAACTAATAGCGACACCTGCTTTAATTAAAATCCATCCCGAACCTAGACAGGTATTAGCTGGTAGTAATCTTATTGCTCAATTAAAAAACTGGTGGCCACGTTGGCTATGTGCTGTAGACGCATACATAGCAATACAGAGTGGCTTGCACGAAAATGTTGACGACAATAGTCGGCTCAGTAAGTCTCAATCTTCCATTCGCTCAGTGGATGTTTCTACCGAACTAATAAAACTCTCGGATGAAGTTTTTCGACTGAGACAGGAAAAAGAAAAACTCCAAGAACAACTCAAGTTTAAAGACAGAGCGATCGCCATGTTGGCACACGATCTCCGTAATCCACTGACTGCAATAGCGCTTGCTTTGGAAACTCTACAATCCAACTACAATGTAGTCAAAGGTGAATTTGATCGGCGTCTGACATCTAATATAACGGTAAATTTATTCAAACAAGCTCGTAGCCAAACTAAAGTGATGGATCGAATGATCGCTGATCTGTTGCTGGTGAATCACGGTAGTGATAAGGAGATTCCGATTCAACCGCAAAAAATGGAACTAGGCAAACTTTGTCTGGATCTATTAGAGGAGTTGCGCGATCAATACACTGCTAAATCTCTTAATATAAAACAAGACATTCCTAAAGACCTTCCCTGTGTTTATGGAGATCCAGAACGTATCCGTCAAGTGCTGGTGAACTTGTTGGATAATGCAATTAAATATACACCTAGTGGTGGAACTATCAGTATTTCTGGACTTCACCGCACTACCCAAAAAATTCAATTTAGTATTAGCGATACAGGGCCTGGTATTCCTGAAGAAAATCGCGAGCGTATTTTTGAGAATCACTTTCGCTTGGAACGCGATGAAGCTACACAAGGCTACGGTATTGGTTTGTGTTTATGTCAACGTCTCATCCGGGCGCATTACGGTCAAATTTGGGTGGACTCTAACTCCAATAAAGGAGCGTTATTCCACTTTACGTTGCCAGTTTACAGAAGTTAGCTGTTAGCTCTATTGCCAATTACAAGTTTAATTTTTTACATTTTCTTTTAAAGCTGCAATAATTTTCTTGTTTGCTTCTGGAAAAGTAAACTGCTCGATTTCGTCTAAACTTACAATACGAATTTCATCACATTCGAGTGGTTGTGGAATACCTGAAAGGTGGCGACAATGATGCACTACCAGCGTGACATGTAGATGAGTATAGATGTGGTCAATGGTAATTAAATGTGATCCTACTTCAATCTCTATTCCCAGTTCTTCTTTTATCTCACGTTTGATACACTCTTCAACGGTTTCACCAATCTCTATTTTGCCTCCTGGAAATTCCCACAAACCCCCCATCACTCCTTTCGGAGGACGGCGATCAATGAGAATTTTTCCTTTTTCGTTCCAAATAATGGCAACACCAATAATTTTATGTACTAGATGGGTTTCTTGCATGGGGGGAGGAAGAGAGCAGTTCTTGAGTAGGGGGAGCAGGGGAGGCAGGGGGGGAGGGAGAAAATAGACAGAGCAGTTCTTGAGTA
>JAQYWP010000497.1 GCA_029379285.1 Rhizonema sp. PD38 | reverse complement strand
GATAAAAGTGTATCGTAGGATTGATTTAGATAACTTGTGAGTTAATGTGTTCCATGACGTTAAACCCGTCCGTACACGAGATATGAGTGATACCAATTCCTGACATTTAAGGTTACAAACGTCCCTTCCTGATTCGCCGATCCTGACGAAACAATCAGACTTTTGATAATTTTTATTCCAATTCACTCGAACTATGACTACTATTTATCAAACACAGCGTTTAATTATCCGTCGATGGATACCGGAAGCAGATGCTGTACAGGTTTTTGAGATGTATAGCGACCCTGAAGTAACGCGCTTTATAGGCGGTATACTAGAGAAGAGTGTGGAAGCCCAACAAGCGAAATTACAACAGCTAATTGACCGTTATGCCCAATTGAATAATGGTACTGGTGCTTGGGCAATGGTGGAAAAGGAGACTGGACAGATTGTGGGAACTGTTCTGCTCAAGCAACTACCTGACAACGAAGGTAAGCCAACCCAGGATTATGAGGTGGGTTGGCACTTAAGGAAGGCTTTTTGGGCTAAAGGTTACGCAACTGAAGCGGGAAAAGCTGCGGTTGAGTACGGGTTCAAAGTCCTTAAACTACCAATCATCTATGCTGTAGTTAGACCAGAAAATCATGCCTCAATTAGAGTCACCCAAAGAATTGGGATGATGCCGATGGGTCGCACTCACAAATATTACGGTGTCGAACTTGAGTTATTTAAGATAAAAGTAATTTAAAGCAAGTCGAAAGCTAGCAACTGGTTAGTAATTAGTTATGAAAAAGATTGACTGACAACTAACTACTTATCTCGATTACATCTGAATAAAAACTGCACTCCTCATAGAGCAGACAGAGGAAGAAGAGAGACAGTAAACAATTTCGATGCTATGGCATTTGATATAACAACCATTACTTAACAAAATATGCTTAACATTGACACTTTACGCGAAGTTCCACTCTTTGAGAAACTATCAGATCAACAGTTGCAGTGGCTTCTTGAACAGGGTACAGAGGTATGGCGGGAACCTGGTGAAATCCATCGCCATCAAGGAGAGCCTGCTAATCATGTTTTTGTGCTGCTTGAAGGTCAGATTCGGATTGTACAAAAGATTGGAAATCAAGATACTTTGTTGTCGATTTACGATACGAAGACGTTGTTTGGTGAATTACCTGTTTTGATGGGTTTGGAATATTTCTGGGCAAGTGGCCGTGCGGTAACTCGCTGCCACATTTTTGAATTGCCGAACGCGGCATTTTGGAAACTGCTTTCCAGTTGTACTTGCGTAATGACTACAATTCTGCGCACTATGGCAGAACGGGTGCAAGAAGTACAGACAATGTCTCAGCATCGAGAAAAGCTAGTAGCATTAGGCACTCTGGCAGCCGGTCTTGCCCACGAGTTGAATAACCCAGCATCAGCAAGTCGCAGGGCAGTGGGACAATTACGCGAAACTGTGCAGGTATTACAACCATTGACAATCAAGCTGAATCAGCAGCAATTAACTGGTGCTCAGAAAGCTTTTCTTGCTGACTTGCAAAAAGATACCCTTAAGAATGCCAAAACTTCCCCAAAACTCGATCCTCTGACTCAAAGCGATCGCGAGGATGAAATTACGCAATGGTTGGAAGCATGCAACATTGACGATGCTTGGAAACTCGCTTCCACAATGGTAACAGCAGGAATGAATATCGACTTATTGGAGAATGTCAAGGCGAATGTTGGTGATGAGTTGCTCAGTAATGTCCTCACTTGGATAAAGGTAACTTTGGAAGAAATGGGTTTATTAGAGGAAATCGATCATTGTACGGAACGCATCTCTATCTTAGTTGAAGCGGTGAAAGAGTATTCCTACATGGATCGGGCACCTCTTCAGGAAATAGACGTACATAAAGGTATAGAAAGTACTCTCACAATATTAAATCACAAATTAAAGCAGGGTGTAGAAGTGCATCGGGAGTATGACTGTGACATACCGTTTGTCAGTGCTTATGGTAGTGAATTGAATCAGGTGTGGACGAATTTGATTGATAATGCCATTGATGCCTTAATAGACGGAGTGGGAAAACAAGAAAATGCCCCTACTCCCACAATACGTATCCGGACCTGTTGCGAAAAAGACTATTTGCTTGTGGAAATTAGCGACAATGGTTCTGGCATTCCGCCAGAAATTCAGTCTCACATTTTCGAGCCATTTTTCAGTACTAAAGGTGTAGGTAAGGGTACCGGATTAGGTTTGCACATTGCCTATCGCGTCGTTGTTGAACAGCATCAAGGTGATCTCCGTGTTTTCTCGGAGCCTGGAAATACAAGGTTTGAAGTGCGTCTGCCGATGAATTTATCTTACAGCAATTTTCAGGTAAATAGATCACAGTCTTAGGGGCGTTCACTTTCAGGCGTTCTATGTAGGTTATACCATTTCACGAAAATTCTGATACAATTCACTCCCCCTGCTTCCCCTGCTTGCCTAAATGTATCAACTTTAAAGTGAAACGGTATTACGGCTGTTCGTCCTTACTAACAGTGTAGTTCATAGAGATTAAGAAGGCAGCTATGCTGGAGGCAGAGGGCAGCTATGTATCCCTATAAATAAATTCAAGGGATTTAGCTTGGACGTAGTATTCCGAAGCGCTGCGCGTCTCGAAATACATATTTTCTTTGTTTTTCATAAATGAATTTAGGGGCTTCAAAAGAAAGTGGCATCGGGCAGGCCATTAAATTTCTTACATAGCTGCCATCTGCCATCTGCCCTCTGCCTTTCTTCGGTGAAAACGACTGTAAAAATTGTATGTATTTATAAGTACACATAAATCAAGTATAATTTCTTGGTTGACTTTACAGATAAACTCATCACAAAATGCCTTATAACTTAGTATTAAAGTGCTACAAATGGCATTAACAAGCTCTTTTTTAGATAAAGAAAGAACCATTGCACAAACAGGATTTAACCGTTGGTTGATTCCTCCGGCAGCACTCCTCATACACCTTTCTATCGGACAAGTGTATGCTTTCAGCGTGTTCAATTTACCAATGACTAAGCTAATTGGTATTACCCACTCAGCACCAACAGATTGGAATCTACCAACACTCGGGTGGATCTTTTCAAGTGCTATCGCGTTTCTGGGAATTTCTGCAGCTTTTTTTGGTAAATGGGTGGAAAGAGTTGGCCCGCGCAAAGCGATGTTTGTTTCAGCACTCTGCTTTAGTGGCGGTTTCTTTGTTTCTGCAATCGGTGTATATCTACACCAAATTGTGCTTGTTTATCTTGGTTATGGTGTCTTAGGCGGTATTGGCTTGGGTATTGGCTATATCTCTCCAGTTTCTACTCTAATAAAATGGTTTCCTGACCGTCCGGGGATGGCAACAGGAATGGCAATTATGGGATTTGGCGGCGGTGCAATCATCGCTTCTCCGCTTACGCTTGCACTAATGAATTATTTCTTATCTCCAACCTCCATCGGTGTCTGGCAAACATTTGTTGTCATGGGCGCGATTTACCTCTGCCTGATGATGTTAGGTGCGTTCCTTGTACGCATTACACCACCCGGCTTTCAACCTGCTGGCTACACGCCACTCGTTCAACCTAAAAAGTTGGTAACAACAGCCAATGTTACTGCCGATAACGCCATTAAAACATCGCAATTCTGGTTGTTATGGGTTGTGTTATGTACAAATGTGACTGCGGGGATTGGCGTTCTTAGTCAAGCCTCGCCCATGATTCAAGAGATGTTCAAGGTCAGTGCTACAGTCGGTGCCGGATTTGTAATTTTGCTGAGCTTGTTCAATATGGCTGGTCGGTTCTTTTGGTCATCTCTGTCAGACTACATCGGTAGGAAAAGAACCTACATGATTTTCTTTGGCCTTGGTATGGCACTGTACGCTTTCATCCCTTCAACTGGCAAGCTTCATAATATTGTACTGTTCTATATTGGTTTTTGTATCATTCTGAGCATGTACGGTGGTGGTTTTGCAACCATTCCTGCTTATTTGCGTGATTTATTCGGGACGATGCAGGTGGGAGCGATTCATGGAAGGCTGCTTACAGCATGGTCGGTAGCGGGTGTTCTAGGTCCGGTTCTCGTGAACTATATCCGCGAGTTTCAGATCAACCACGGTGTACCAAAAACTGAAGCGTACACGGTCACAATGTACATTATGGTAGGGGTATTACTTATTGGTTTTATTGCCAATCTGCTTCTCCGTGAAGTCCACATGAAATATCATTATGGAGTCAATGAGGATCAGCGAAAAGAAACTGTCTGAAAAAGTATTTTTTTAGACGGTGATAAACTTAAAGCGAAAAAAGTTAAAGAGCTAGTAGCAGAGTACTAAAATAAAAATCCCCGGTCGTTGACCAAGGGATTGTACACGTCGGTATTTGTCACACAAGATGACCTTGAGTCACATAATACCCACCGTCTAATCTGTATACGTGCCAAAATGCCGTCTTCTCAACAGCACGCTTATAGTATCGACAGAACTGGCTCCCGTTCTCGGCTTTTGAGCGTGGCAGAGTCGCCCACCGCCTTTTCCTGAGGATACTCTGTATTCTGTGTTCTTCCTTAAGTCTAAAGCTTGACAAGTGAGACGCAATAATATTATCTTAATAAATAACAATCGTTCGATATAAAAACAATGCCAAAGATTGTTGACCATGACCTATATCGCAAGGAGCTCCTCAGTAAGTGCTTTGATTTGTTTGCCCAGAAAGGTTACTCGGCTATTACCATGCGCCAAATTGCTAAAGCTTTAAGTGTTTCTACTGGGACGCTATATCACTACTTCCCTAGCAAACAGGTGTTATTTGAACAATTGGTAGAAGAGGGATGTGAACAAGATTTATTGATGGCGAAGGCTGAATTGGAAGGAACACAAACTTTGCAAGAACGCCTAGAAACTTTGGGATTTTTTTTAGAAAAGAACGAGGAATATTATATTAAATGGATTTCTTTACAGATTGATTTTTTTCAGCATCAAGACTCAAAGGATATACAGAATACTGTGGTGTTTAGACGTATAAACCAACGGTATGAACAGGCAGTTAATGATATTTTTTGCATTCAAGACCCCGGATTAACTTGGTTTATTTTTAGTTTTATTGATGGTTTAATAGTGGAGCGACTTATGAATAATAAAGCTGTTTCTATTACTGAACAATTTTATTTATTAAGCAAGATGCTAACGGCATATTTAGAAAAAGAATCGAAGAAAACTCATAAAGCTTAATTGCGGAGGAAGAATATGAGGACTTTCAAAGTATTATCTAAACATACAAATAGATGGTTAATTGGGTTAGTCGTAAGTGCAACTGCAATCACAGGTGGAATTGTTTCCTATGGCATTTCTCAGTATGGAATGGTTAGTTATAAATCTGCACTTGTGGAAACAGATCTTCCAGTAAAAAAAGTAACAGCATTAGGACGACTAGAGCCAGAAGCCGAGGTGATTAAACTGTCTGCACCTCTGGCGTTGGATGGCGATCGCATCACTCAACTACTCGTAAAAGAAAGTCAACAAGTCAAAGTCGGACAAGTTATTGCAATTCTTGATTCGCGAGATCAACTACTTGATGCCCGACTACAAGCAGTTGAACAGGCTAAGGTAGCGAGTGCGAAACTCACACAAGTAAAAGCCGGGGCAAAATCTGGAGAAATCGTTGCTCAAAAAGCAACCATTGAGCGCTTACAAGCACAATGGCAAGGTGATAGAACTTCTCAAGAAGAAACCATCGCCCGACTACAAGCGCAGTGGGAAGGCGACAGAACAGTGCAAGAGGCAAGCATTCGCAAAATTCAGGCGGAACTTAACAATGCTCAAGCTGAATATAGGCGTTATGAGCAGTTATATAAACAAGGAGCAATTTCGAGTTCCTCATTTGATAGTAAGCACTTGAGTTTAGAAACTGCACAACAGCAACTCAATGAAGCAAAAGCAATTCTCAATAGAATTAATGCGACTGGTAGCAAACAAGTGAGTGAAGCAAAAGTAGCGCTACAAAGAATTAACGCGACTGGTGTTAAACAAATTAGGGAAGCTAACGCCACTCTGAATAAGATTGCTGAAGTTCGTCCCGTGGATGTGCAAGCGGCGCAAGCGGAAGTTGATCATGCTCTTTCAGCTGTCAAACGTACACAAACTGACTTGGAACAAGCTTATATCAAAGCACCAACATCAGGACAGATACTCAAAATCCATACGCGAGTAGGAGAAAAGATGAGTGACTTTGGCATTGTGGATTTAGCGCAAACAAACCAAATGGTTGCTGTGGCAGAAGTTTATCAATCCGATATTAGTAAAGTGAAAACTGGACAAAAAGCAGTTGTAACGGGTGAAGCCTTCAACACACAACTGCGGGGAGTGGTTTCGCAGGTTGGCTTACAGGTGAATCGACAGAATGTTTTCAGCAATCAACCAGGAGAAAATTTAGATAAGCGAGTTATTGAGGTGAAAATTCGCCTCACACTAGAAGATAGCAAACGAGTTGCAGGTTTGACGAACTTACAAGTTCAGACACAAATTG
>JAQYWP010000003.1 GCA_029379285.1 Rhizonema sp. PD38 | reverse complement strand
CATGATGATGCCTCTGAATCCGCTTGTCAATAGCATTTGAGACGCGCTTACCCTGCATTAAATACTCGGGTCTCTATTTGCACAAAAGCGGCAATCTCACCATTAAACAGGCTTTGAATTGAGGTGGCAACCATTCTCAATGCCGATCGCTTTTTGTCAACCGTGGTTCACCTTTTTCTTTGCCCCTATTTATTGATTAATCATGGAATTCAGGAATACGTTGCCTAACACAAGTATATTGGTAGGTCATATCCAAATCAATCGGTAAATAAAGCCCACCTTTCAAAAACAGAGGTAGTATAGGAATATTGCCGCCAATCGCCAGCGCTTCTTGCCAAAAATCAAGGTAAGGACTGCCATTTTTTTGACCAACTTGATAAGCAACGGCGTGCAATCGTGCATCTAGAGGTTCAATTACCAAATTCAAGCGATTCATCAACTCGTTATGCAAGTTTGCAGAAAGTATAGTGACGATATCAACTATAATTAGTCCAATGCCTTGAGTCAGGTAAGTTTGACATTTAGAAGTAAACGCTGATCGCTGCCCTGGGCGGTCTTTATTCGCCGGACTAATTAACTCAACAGCTCCTACTAGCGTCGGTCCTGTTTGAGTACTAAAAATTTGCACCTCAACCACATCTGTGATGAGTTGAAATGGCACCGTTGCAGTCGGTGAACTTGGCTTCCATTCCAGGATTTCAGATGTTTGATGCACAGGATTAACTGGTATTCGTTCGCTGAAAGCAGCTACATCAATTTCAATACCAAATTGAGCGTTTGGTTCAGCAAAGTAGCCTTCTGGAAGAGATTGGTTCAGGTCATCAGCAATATAGGTTGACCAGGCATTATGAAAACTGTGCCAGTGTCTTCTAGTACTTAGAGGAGGGCGAAAATGGTCTCGGAGTGTCATGTCAGTTAAAACTAGATCGTCAAGAAATTTTGATTCACCAGATACAACAAATAGTAACAACTGTCTTGATGGTTATGCGAGCGCCTAATTTCAAAAAAACAAAAAATGCCATCGCTCTGGGAGCGGATAGCGATCGCATAGTGGATGCAATTCAAAACCAAAGTACGATTGCTCCAAAGGAGCAACGCTGGCGCGATCGCGCATTTCATACCTAGTTTTGGAAGCATAATTTTATTGAGCGCCAACATCAGAGCAAGACTAAAAATGCGATCACGCAGCGTCTCCAAAGGAGAATCGCTGCCAGTAATCGAGAAAATGCGCCTCTTCGCAGCTTACCGTTCGCGTAGCGTCTCGTACCCCTTCGGGGAAGCAAGCTACAAAGCAGCGTCTCCGCTACTGAGAAGAAAAGGTATCGCTCGATATTCTCCTCACCCAATTGAAGAATTGCAAGGTGCGATCACCTCATTATTTGCTGCCTAATTCCTAAAATAGAGAACAGGCGATCACTTACAATTCATAGACATGGGGGCAACATCAAAGTGCAGCAGGATAATAAAGTTAACTTGTATGGTGAAAAAGTATGGTTCAGCTTTTAGCAATTACAGACTATATCGATAGTTTAGCAGAAGCAGAAACTCGATTTGGGCTATCTCGGAATGATGAGCCATCATTTTTTACTGAATGGTCGAGCGATTTACCTGAATTAACCCCAAGCGAACAACAAAGATTAGATTTGATTAAACAGCGCTACCTTTACCATCGCCAATACGGACATTTACTAGAAGGTGTCGTTAATTTTATTGTCATTGCTCCATTACTGGAACTGGCAGGATTCTACGATCCACCGTTTCGATTGCGTTCGGAAGCATCAGTGCGGCTGGAAATTGCAGATGAGAATGACAAAATTTACCAAGGGCGCATTGATAGCTTAATTGTCCAGGAACATCTTTGGATTGTTTTAGTAGAAGCCAAACGAACCTCATTCAGCATAGAAGTTGCCCTTCCCCAGGCACTAGCTTATATGTGTGCTAATCCCCAGCCACAACAGGCTACTTTTGCTTTAGTGAGTAATGGCACTTATTCGATGTTTGTGAAGTTGTATCAATCTCAATATAGTTTCTCGGAAGACTTTTCCTTGAATCGCCAGCGAAATGAGTTATACGATATTCTGCAGATACTAAATCGGCTCAAAAGATAAGAAGTATAAAAAATTACATCTTTCCTTCTGCCCTCTGCTCTCTGCCTTGCCCGAAGGGCTGGTCAAAAAAGCCATAACCAAAGGATGTAGAGTTTTAGAAGTGTTACGAATAATGTTTCGATGAAAAATGGGTGATTGGCGAACTTAATTAATCAAAACTTAACTAAGAAATTAACATACAGCAGATTTTATATCAGAGATTACAGAAAAATAAGACATTATAAAAAAGCTAGTTTCACTTCTTTATTATTCTATTAATTGAGTATATGTTCACCGAAAATATAATTTTGTTATGCTAACATTTATCTAAGATAAGACTAGCAAAAGCATTGACACGCCTTCCTTAGGAAACAGGATGCATTCGGAAAAGTTGGGTGTTTTAGCTAAAAGTGCTAGTGAATCAGTTGCAATTTTTTGGAACTATTAAAAAATCAGTCCCAACTAACTTCGTCTACCACCATGTAATAAGGTAGAAAAAGCTCTTGAGGCAAGGAAGACAAGGAGGACTAGAGAGAAAATAATAACTCCTAACTTTTTTATGAATATCTAAACCGAGGAAAAATATGAACACAACTCAGGTAACAATCACCAAAACACTGCAACAAACTGCTTACAATAACCCAAAAAAATTGGGTGACAAGACAAAACTAACTTGTAAAAAATCACCACAGCCAGGTTTAACCCAAGGGAATTGTCCTTTTGATGGAGCGATGGTTTCTTTGGGACCTATAACTGATGCTGTTCATTTAGTACATGGTACTGTTGCTTGTACTCACAATCCGTGGGCGACTCATGGTAGCCTTTCATCAGGCTCTCAATTACACCAAACTGCTTTTAGCACTGGCTTGACTGAGAATGATATCGTTTTTGGGGGTGAAAAGAAGCTATACAAAGCTATTCTCGATGTTGCTCAACGCTATAATCCGGCGGCTATTTTTGTCTACGCTACTTGTGTTACCGCTTTGATGGATGATATAGATGGTGTCTGTAAACAGGCAGCAGAGAAAATTGATATGCCTGTTATCTATGTAAATTCACCAGGATTTTTAGGTAATAAAAATCTAGGAAACCGCATTGGCAATGAAACTTTATTGAATCATGTCATTGGGACCGAAGAACCAGAATTGACTACGCCATTTGATATTAATCTTATTGGTGAGTACAACGTTGCAGGGGAAACGTGGAATATCTTGCCACTGTTCCAGAAAATGGGGATTCGCGTTCTCTCCAAAATTACAGGTGATGCTCGCTATCGTGAAGTTTGCTATGCTCATCGTGCCAAATTGAATATAGTACTATGCTCAAATGTGGCTATAAAAATGGCAGAAACAATGGCGGAACGTTATGGAATTCCTTATATTGAAGAATCTTTCTACGGTATAGAAAACTTAAACCATTGCTTACGTAATATTGCCGCAAAATTAGGCAAATTACTGGGATATGGTTTTGTTGCATGTGAGCTTAAAGAACGAACAGAAACGTTAATTGCGGAAGAAACTGCTGCTCTAGATATTGCCTTAGCTCCTTACCGTTCTCAGTTAAAAGGTAAGCGGATTGTTCTTTGTACTGGTGGTGTCAAAATTTGGTCATTTATTTTAGCAGCTAGAGACTTAGGAATGGAAGTTATTGCTACCACTGATAGCAAGACAACAGAAGAGGACAAAGCTAAAATAAAAAAATATCTTGGTGAAGAGCAGATAATTTTATCTGACACAACTCCTGAGGTATTATTAAAAGTATTGAAGGAAACAAAAGCTGATGTGTTGATTTCTGGGACTGGTCTCCAGTACACATCACTCAAGGCCCGAATTCCTTTTTTAGATATTAACCATGAACGTCATCATGCTTACGCTGGCTATAAGGGGCTGGTGGAATTGGCAAAAGAATTGTCTGAAGCTTTGTGTAGTCCTGTTTGGGAGCAAGTAAGAAAACCTGCTCCTTGGGATGAGAATTAGTATCTTGAACTATTGTCAATTGCCTTAAGTTGAGTAGTACTCTTTACGGCTCACTTAAGGCTCAAATTGTTAATCCGTAAGGTTACGTTCGCTCTTTTGGGTGAGTCCTGAAATAGGAACGATCAAAGGACTGCCCTAGAATCTCCTGACCAATTGAGGACAAAACGCGATCGCTATTATCGTGTAGGACGTAAAAGGACAAGTCTCGGAATATTCGCTCAAGAGGACTCGGTTGAATCAAAGAGCGAGCCCCATTCGCTTGTATGCAGTGGTTCACCGTTTCCAAAGCCAGTTGCTCAGTTATATAACGGGCGCGATTGCCTGCAAGTTTTGCCTCTAAAACCTCACCTGTTTCCCACAGAGTGGCGACCTGCCGCAGCCAGAAATGCATAGTGTCTATGTTTATTGCTGCCTTGGCAATTCGATGTTGTACGTAGGGATCGTGACCTTTTTCCTGTTTATTGATGTATGCTACAGTGTAATCATAGGCTCCTTCCGCAGCTCCGAGAAAAGCAGCGCCATACTGAGGTGTAAACCGCGTCTGCCACTCTTGTTGGATGTACTGTCCTGGATAGCCAATCAAGTTTTCTTTAGGGATAAAAGTACGTTCAAAGCGAACTAAGTAACTTACTGTACCTCTCATCCCCATGGGCTGCCACCAACTATCATCAAAGCTAATACTCGGGTCCGATAAGTTGCATGCTAGTAACAATACTGATGTCGGTGAGCCAATGCTATGACGCGCTCCCCCAGCCCCTTCTGAGTTGACTAAGAGAAGTGCCCACTCTACTTCTGGGGCACTGGTGGCAAATACCTTTGTGCCATCAATGATGTATCCCTCATCTACCTCTTGAACACTTGTGCCAAGGCTAGCTTTTTGACCTGGAATCTGAGACTGGGGTTCTCCACTCCAAGCCGCCCATATCTCTCCACGCTCGACAATACCCTCAAACCAGTGCTTTTTCTGAGACTCATTAGCCATACCCGCTAGTAAAGCTTGGGCATTTGCGTGTCCTTCCCAGCAACGGGCTAGAGATAAATCCACTTTTGCCAGTTCCTTAGTCATCATCCACAGGGTAAAGATATCGCTATCATGTCCTAACCCCAGACCCCCGTACTCAGTTGGCACAACAGGCGCATTCAGACCGGCTTGAAAAAGGTCTTCAAAATCTTCTCTTGGGAAGCTAGCAGTGTGGTCATAACCTGCGGCGCGAGAGGCAAACTTATCCTGTGCCAGTTGGCTAATGCGCTCAATCAGGACCTGCTTATTGAGAGTTATATCGACGAATATCATTTAAAAAAGTCTTGTAAACTTGCAATTTCAATCTCAGTAGCTTCCAGCTTTGCACCATTTTTGAGAAAATGTGCGTCTTCAGAGTAATGAAGCAAAATTTGATATCCACTGTCCTTTCTGCAATCTGAAGTCCTACCCAAGCAAAAAGTACGTATTCTCAATCGAGGCGACTTTCAACGTTTTTTTGAGCCGCTTTACTGGGTACAATTGTCAAAGGGGTGTGCGAAGCGAGAATTAGACCTTTACCCCAAGCTTTTAGTTTAACATCAATGTGCTTTTAGTTCCAGCGTTTACATGAGTACTGTGTCTTAGGTGTTGAAAGACCAGACTTGTTGTACAGTTACCGCTTATGTGCTTTTTTAGTACAAATGCAATGGGAACTTCAGCTCAGTCAACCCGATAGTAAAACTCCCGACATAGAAAATTCGGTTGGCTGCCATCCTTGAATTTGTGGAAAGCCGCAATCACCCACAAGCCTTTATTCATGTTTGCTGCCAACACAGATTCTACTGAATCGTGATCGTATCGTGCACAGAATGCCTTCTCATTGATATTATCTAGAAACGGCGTCACCTCAGTTTCACCCCAATCTTTGGGGGACTCACTACCATAAGCGTGCATAACAATTTGCTCATTATGCTTGGCTATGGTAAATTTCTCGATCCATTTAGTCTTTTCGTTGGAGTTGATCCAGGTTCCTAAAACAGACGTGAAATCAATTACCATGTCCTTAGGCTGGTTACCGTAAATTTCGTTTGGCTCCATCTTGAAATCTTCCTCTTCTCACTAGCGATGAAAAAACTCACGGGCAAAATGACTAGCTCTACCACTACCATCTACGTAGCGGGTATAGGACTGAATGACTAAGATTCCTAACTTTTGGTTTGCCACTAGATGTGTCTCAATTCCATCCAGGTTATAAAAAGCGTGGAGTCCTCCTGCTATAAGAGAGCTTCCTACACCGTAAGGCTGCGCCTCAATCTCACCCCAGTCAATGGGATCGGGTTCGTTGGCTCCATAACCTTGAAACATAAGGCGACCATTTTGTTCGCTCATAACCACCCGCACAAAATAATCAGTATCAGGTTTAGTATTGATCCAGTTACCGACTAGAGATGAGAGTTCTAACGGCTCCTTAATACTAGAACGTTGGTCAGCACGCATATAGTATGCTTCTTGAGTTGTTTGTGTCACAAGCTAACTCTCTAATGAATAGATTACGGCATTCAAATAACAATTATAAACTAATTATTCGAGAACATTTTATTAAAATAATACTTTATTAAGAAATTGTAGAATTAACCCATTTCCATGATTCCCAGTATGATCGTAATCCTCGTATTGCTCTCATATTTTTTTATAATCAAGAAAATTTGTATCCTCGACTGCTAGCACAACTGCGCTGCCAAACGTTTGTGCCGCTGTTTGTTAAAAAGAGGATTGAGTCAACTGGAAAAATATGTTTTTGCCAATAAGAAAAATACTTAAATACGTTTGATATTGCTGATACTTTTTAACACGGTTGACAATAGCTGACCATATTTGATAGACAAATACTCTGTAATTGATAATACTGTCTGTTGTTTCTTCTTCGTCATCAAAAATACACTCATTATACGGAGTTTTCTCTAATTTGAAGAACGAGATCCCCGACTTCTTCAAGAAGTCGGGGATCTAAAACTTTCATTTTCAAAACTCATATAGGATTGCTATAAATTATAGTAGGAATCTATTTGTACAAACACAATATATTGCGTTTATACAAAAGTTTTTAATTCACAAAAAAATAGTTTCATCTCCCAATTCAGCAACGTTAAAGTGGAAAGAGACTAATCGCTCTAATCCCCGGTTTCTGACGCTAGTGCAAGATGTGAGTCTAGATAAGATTGCTAACTATTCTTAGTAGGATGATGGTCGTTAAGTTGACTGAGCTGGTGCCGATCTAATTCCAGAAACTCAGCAGTCCACTTCAGTGGTATGTCAAGGAACTTATTTCCGATTGTGATACAACTGTCCAGGAATGGTGTTTCTACTCCAGCTAAGCGAGCTAAAACTTGTAGGGGAAAACAGCCATAAGGCAAATCCTCAACTAAATAGCGGTGATGAGGATTATAGAGCGTCGTACTGGAGTAGGCTCCAACCTGCTGCATATGTTGCTCAAGCGATGAGCCTGTGGTTCCATATGCGATTTGATAGTGGCTTTTGATATCAATTAAGTTAAACACTCCTAGTGCTTCACCCACTGCTAGGCGATCGCGATCCAAGTGGTCAATTAGTCCAATAGTACGGGGACCAAGGTTATGATAGAGGTTGTAATCCTCACCAGATTCCCATCTAGCTAGTGAAACCAGAAGCAAGGGAAGATGGATAATGTCATTAACTTTATTGAGATTAATTTCTAAAACCGACGTAGCAGCCCATAAATTGCTAAACACAGCTTGGTAAGCCCTCACAATCCGATTTGTCATGGTTCGGTTTTGCGCTGCCACAAAGAACTTGTGAGTAAGCGTACTAATTCTGACTTCGTTATCCGTATTACTGCGACTGACAAATGGAGTATTGTTAACATCAGCCACAGCAGGCAACTGTTCTTTCGCTATTCCCCATCTTTGGAGCACCTGACAAAAAACCCGACCGGCAAAGCGACTAGCACAGAAAATCAGAACGTTCATTTGAGGATTGACATATTCAGCTAGAATCCTGGCGTAGGATTCGATGTCTTGACCGCGACAACATATCAGCACGTTGAGTGGTAGTTTACCACCATTGAGTGTCGCTAACTCATTGATGTTATTAGAACAAGCTGCAACTAAATGATTTCCAGGAGAAACTGATCCAATTGAGTGAATAATTCTTGTCTGGGCAACAATGGAAGAACGGCGAGAGAAAAGGTAAACATCACATCCTTGATTACTCAAATAGACAGCTGTCGCTAAGCCAATATGTCCTTTTCCTACAACCAGGTAGCTAGTCTGTAGCATGTGCTAATTAGTTGATCCGAAAACCATAAACAACGATATCTTGAATTCACTTTTCGCATCTCTCATTCTGTCTAAGCGTTTTTGAATCCAAGTATGATTTATACGCTTACCTCAAGATTTACTATCCTATAACGATCTGGCTATTGTGAGTCAGAATTTGCCGATCTGTCCCAGTAGCCAAACAGCCTTGATAACAGCACTCTAATAACTGCTTTCAATCTCTTGGACAAAGTGATAAGTCTGCCGACTAATATATTTCTCACCTACGTATAAATCCAGATTCAGTAAACATATGTACGATAAAGTACGTTATTTTTGTGAGCTTTTCTAGCTCTAATCAAGGATTTTGTTTTCATACTGAGTGATTAAATTACATCTATTTTGCTTGGGGGAACATGTGAGCAAAACTATCAGCGTCACTAGTCAATAGTACTGTGCCCTTTATTTGGCACAAAAGTTGTAATTGTCTGGAAAACAACATAATTAGTTGATTTTTAACTCAATCTTACTTATACTTTCTCATGTAAATTTTACTTGCGCAAGTAAAGAATATTTGCTAGCCAATTGTGAGGAACCACGAATGCTCAATTATAGGGCTGTGTGCAATGGGTGTTTGCTAAGTTTACTAACGAGTTTTAGCGTCGGTTTTGGTATTAATCTAGTGGAGCAAGAGCCAACTTTTGGACAGTCTCCAGTCAATCTGGAAGCGATCGCATCGGTAGAAAAACAAACTGCTGTTCAATCTGCTGATATCACCAAGTCAAAAGCGGAGCGATCGCAAACACCAATATCAGAAGTTCGCCAACTCAATTCTCTAGAAAGCTCCCTCACCGACTCATCATATTTACTCTGGGTTAACAAACATCAAAACCTAATCGCTCAACAAAGTCCAGCCACAACTGATGTATTGTCAGTTACAGACGTGAAGGTGAATACCACCGATAAAGGGATAGAGCTAATTTTAGTTACAGCGAACTCCGAGAAATTACAAGTTTTACCGAAGATACAGGGTAATACCTACATTGCAGATGTTCCTAATGCCAAGTTACAGCTTGCCAGTGGGGAGAGTTTCCGGCGCTCAAACTTAGTAGCAGGAATTACTGAGATAATAGTTGCAAATACTAACAATAACACTCTGCGATTGACGATAGTGGGGAAACAGAGTCCGCCACAAGTGAAGTTGTTTGATAGTAATACAGAAGGTTTAGTGTTTGATGTGAGTACGACAGCTTCGACTCTTACGCAGCCAAGAACTACACCTCAGCGCAACCAAGAGCCAATAGAACTAGTCGTCACTGGTAACCCAACTAGCTATCAGGTTCCCGATGCCACCGTTGGGACTCGGACGAATAGACCGATACTGGAAATTCCTCAGTCAATTCAGGTGGTTCCCCGACAGAGTTGGGAAGCGCAAGGAGCCATTAACACTATTGATGCCTTAAGAAGCATCGGTGTTAACCAAGCTTTCAACTCGCCTACCAATGGTGATGTCTTTACACTTCGGGGTTTTCAGACGAGCAACATCCTTCGCAACGGTCTTAAGGATTATGCGGGAGGAAATAGATCGGGACAATCTCAACTCGCCAACATAGAGCAGATAGAGGTTCTGAGGGGACCAGCTTCTGTCCTTTATGGTCAAGGCGATCCGGGTGGCACCATTAACTTTGTCACGAAGCAGCCCTTGAGAGATCCTTACTTTGCCGCCAGTATGAGTTTCGGCAGTTATAGTTTGTATCAACCAACTTTAGATATCTCTGGACCTCTTAATTCAGAAAAAACGGTTCTTTATCGTATTAATGCTTCATACATCAGCACAGAAAGCTTTATCGACTTTTTTAGTTCACAGCGTTATCTAGTTGCGCCCGTTCTGAGTTGGCAAATAAATAAAAACACAAAGCTGACTTTTGAAGCAGAGTTCAAAGATCAGCAGCAGGTTCCCAGAACAGGGCTACCTGCCATAGGAACTGTTCTGCCTAACCGAAACGGTAGGATACCGCTCAGTCGTAATGCTGAAGAGCCAACCGACATAAACAATCGTCACTCTATGCTGTTGAGCTATAACTTTGAACATCGCTTTAGTGATGATTGGTCCGTAGTGAATAGTTTTAAGGTTAGGTCTTTAAGCTATCGAACAAATGCTGCCAATTCTACGACCCTGCAATCCAATGGTCGTCTTCTGAATCGCACAGCGCAAAACTATGTAGGAGCGCCTGGTGTGGAGAACGAGTATGATCTAGACAGCCATGTGGTAGGCAAATTTAAAACTGGCAGCTTTCAGCATGAATTAGTTACAGGCTTTGATTTGTATAGAGATATCAGTTTCTCCAATGTAACTCAACGGGTTCTTGGTGCTCTAAATCTGTTCAACCCCGTTTATGGTCAGCCCGTCGGTCGTATTAGTTCTCAAGTTGATCAAAAAACTAGAAATGACCAACTCGGACTCTATATTCAAGATATAGTAGGGCTTACCAATAACCTTAAGTTGGTCCTTAGCGGACGAGGAGATTTTGTCGAGAATAAGGTTACAAATTTTTTAAATGCAAGTGCCAATCAACGTCAACCTGACCAGGCATTTAGTCCTCGTGTCGGTCTTGTCTATCAACCGATCCAACCCGTCTCACTCTATGCCAACTACAGTCAATCCTTCGTCCAAAATATTGGCACCACGTTTGGGGGTAGTTTATTTCAACCCAGTCGTGGCACTCAATACGAAGTGGGAGTCAAGACTGATTTCCTCAGTGGCAGGCTGTCTTCAACCCTTGCTTTGTATCAACTGACTTTATCCAATACTTTGACACCTGACCCTAATCATTCCACATTTAATGTCCAAACGGGGGAGCAACGCAGCCGAGGCGTTGAACTCAATATCACCGGGCAGATATTGCCAGGGTGGAATGTGATTGCCTCCTATGCTTACACGGATGCGCGGGTGACAAAGGACAAGGACAAAGTATATGCTATTGGCAATCGACTGGTGAACGTCCCTGACAATAGCGCGAGTTTGTGGACGACTTACACCTTTTCCAAGGGTAATTTACGAGGGTTAGGATTTGGCTTGGGTTTGTTCTATTTCGGCGATCGCGAGGGAGATCTGAGAAACTCGTTCAGTGTACCCAGTTATTTACGCGCTGATGCAGCTGTCTACTATCAAATAAATCGCTTTAGCATCGCGCTCAATATCAAGAATCTATCCAATGTTCGCTACTTCACCCCCCGAACTATCAACCTTGTTTACCCTGAAGATCCATTGACGGTGGAAGGGACAATCAGTTGGAAGTTCTGAGGAAATAAGTTATCAGCCAAGAGGCGATGCCTGCGGCGAGCTACGCTAACGCACTTAGCTACAGTCGTACCACAATCTGTATTTCGTTCACTTTGTCAGTCATATGCCTAAGTTTTACTTCGTTGTGCTGCTCACGCTCTTAGTGGTTTCTGGTTGCAGCTTCAATGGTCGTCAATTACCAAAGAGTGACATAGGTATCGTTTCTTCAAATCAAACATTACCTGTGCCCGTCCACGTAGTCCGACACGCAATGGGTGAGACTGTAGTTCCTCTCCATCCTCAACGAGTTGTCGTCATAGATCCATGGCTGGTGGAAATACCTCTAGCTTTGGGAGTCAACCTAGTAGGTGCTCCAGGGCTGGCTTCAACTCTCCAGTCACTAGGGTTAGAGAATAAGCACCCTGGCATTGAAGACATTGGTGCGCTGCTGACGCCGCCGAACATGGAGAAGGTGATCACTCTCAAGCCGGACTTGATCTTGGGTACGACTCGGAACCGGGACACTTACAGTTTGTGGTCTCATATTGCACCTACCGTCCTAGTGAAGATGCGAAGCAATGGAGACTGGAAACGACCGTTTATGCCACTGGCAAAAGCTTTGGGGAAAACGGAGGCAGCAAAACGTTTAATTAATAATTATAACCTACGCTTAACCGAGTTCAAAGAAAAGATGGGTTCTCGACTCCAAAAGACTATAGTTTCCGTCGTGCGCCTGATTCCACAGACGATTAACCCATTAACTAAGGGTTCATTCTCTGGAGTGATTTTAGAGGATGCTGGTCTCACCCGTCCTCCTTCGCAAAATCTGGATGCGATCGCAACTAAAAAGAAAGCAGGCAACCCCGTAGGCTATAACATTTCTCCAGAAGTCCTCTCCCAGATAGATGGAGATATCCTATTTATAGTGCGCTACGGCTTCAAAAACCCTGTACAGGCAAAAATTGCTGGGCATCAACTCATGGCAGAACCTCTGTGGTCAAAGCTTAATGTTGTCAAACATAATAAAGTCTACGTAGTTGATGAATTTTATTGGCTCACTGGTAGCTATCTCTCAGCTAATCGAGTTCTTGATGATTTATTTAGGGACATAGCTTCTTCTCCTTAGGTTCGCAATTTGTTCCGAAAGACTAGGTGATTTACTTGCCAAGGGATACATTTTTTTTATAATCATTAAGTAAGAACATAAAGGATGTAAAATTTACCAGAGCGAGGATAGCGATGTACATCGTACAAATTGCCTCAGAGTGCGCTCCTGTCATCAAAGCTGGTGGCTTAGGTGATGTCGTCTATGGGCTTAGTAGTGAATTAGAAACGCAGGGGAATAGTGTCGAGATTATTCTACCGATGTACGATTGTATGCGCTACGACCATATTTGGGGAATCCATGATGCCTACAAGGACTTGTGGGTACCGTGGTATGGAGGGAAAATTCACTGTTCAGTTTATTGTGGCTGGGTACACGGACGGCTGTGTTTCTTTATTGAACCCCATTCAGGCGATAATTTCTTTCATCGGGGCTGTTATTATGGTTGCGACGATGACAACATGCGCTTTGCCTTCTTTAGCAAAGCAGCTATAGAATTTCTCCTACAAAGCAACAAGCGTCCTGATGTGATCCATTGTCACGACTGGCAGACTGCTTTAATTCCAGTCATGCTGTACGAGATTTACAAATATCACGGCATGGAGCGCCAAAGAGTTTGCTTCACCATCCACAACTTTAAACACCAGGGAATGGGAGGTGCGGATATCCTCCAAGCTACCAATCTCAATCGAGCAGAGTATTACTTCCAGTATAATAAAATACGCGATAACTTTAACCCCTTCGCCGTGAACTTTATGAAAGGGGGAATTGTTTACTCCAATGCTGTGACGACGGTTTCACCCCACCACGCTTGGGAAGCTCATTACTCGGATGTTGGCTGTGGTTTAAGTCATACTTTAGATCTATACCAAGATAAATTCAGTGGGATTCTCAATGGTATTGATTATGACTTTTGGAATCCGGAAAGCGATCGCTACATTCCCCAACCATTTAATAAAGATACATTAGAAGACAAAATCAAGAGCAAAAAAGTCCTCAGAGATCGGCTTTTACTGCAAGATGTTGATAAACCGATAATTGCCTACATCGGTCGATTAGACAATCAGAAAGGCGTTCATCTCGTACATCACGCAATTTATTACGCTCTTGACAAACAGGCACAATTTGTGCTATTAGGTTCGGCAACAGAATCAGGAATCAACGCCCATTTCCGCCACGAGAAAAACTTCTTGAATGATAACCCCGACTGTCATTTGGAGCTAGGCTTTAATGAAGAATTATCCCACCTGATATATGCGGGAGCAGATATGATTATTGTTCCCAGCAACTACGAACCCTGCGGGTTAACCCAAATGATTGGTTTTAAATATGGTACCGTGCCAATTGTCCGGGGAGTCGGCGGATTAGTCAATACCGTGTTTGACAGAGACTACGACACTTCATTGCCTCCAGAAAAACGCAACGGCTATGTGTTCTATGATACCGATTTTCATGCCATAGAATTCGCAATGGATCGTGCGATCGGTTTGTGGTACTACAGTCTTGAAGAGTTCCGCCAGTTGGCAATTCAGGGCATGGAGTACGACTACTCGTGGAACCACCCAGGAGCAGAGTATCTGAAAGTTTACGAATTTAT
Organism: Rhizonema sp. PD38; assembly: GCA_029379285.1. GTDB lineage: Bacteria > Cyanobacteriota > Cyanobacteriia > Cyanobacteriales > Nostocaceae > Rhizonema. The sequence continues at coordinate 17,369 of JAQYWP010000003.1, read as the reverse complement.
TAAGGCTTAATAAATTTAGATATTTAGCTCCCCGACTTCGTAAAAGTTGTCGGGGATCTTGTTTTTCATATAAGCGTTAAATAGCAGCATAGCTGTCTTCTGAATTGCTTCATTTGGGGAATCCATGATACCTACAAGCTCCCTAATTTACAAAGCCAAATTAAAAATCTGTTGCGCGGTGAGATTAAATTGTGGGAAAGTAGGGGAGACAATCACATCACTGTCTCTAAACGTTGTTTTTACATATTCCCTGTCAATTAGCTCGTATACAAAGATAGTGCGTTGTTTCGGATAGTTGATAAATTCACGCCCTCCCAACGCAGCATAATCTACAATCCAGTATTCGGGAATGCCCATAGCTTCATAATCACGACGTTTGTTGTAGTAATCGTCTTGCCAATTGCTGCTAACCCTTACGGGTGACGCTCGAAGACTCGCTACCGCTTCGCTAACGTCAGTTGCTTCAACGCGGGGAACCCGCACGCCAGATGCCTGCGACGGGAAACCCGTCTTCAGCACTGGCTCCGCAACGCACTGACTCACAACTTCTATTATCAATTTGATTGAAGTCGCGTTTTGAATAATTGACTCACTCTCCCAGCGTGTCTCAGTGCCAATAGTTTCTTGATTCAAAACAATTATGTCCGGTTCGTACCCAGACTTGTCGCGCTTAGGTTTAACGATTGATTCTCTAGGTATTGTCCAAATATCGGTTTTACCCATTTTATCAATGGTTGTGAGTAACCGTCCAGCAAGAGAACCCGTTAAATTTGAATGCTTACCTCTAGGTTTTGGCATCTCGAAAATTATTCCATCATGCAATTCGTACCGGAATTCTGAGTTTTCTGGATACCATTCGATAAATTCATCAAAGGTGTATAATTCAGGTTCAGTTTGTGATTGTGTTTGGGCTTGGGTCATAGTTACAACCTCCACATATCTTTGAGTTTACCATCCGTGAAAATCACTGCTCACCATTAACCGCTCCCCCCATTAATTTTTGCGCCCAAATCATTTTAATCGCTGTTACTACTCCAAATTTTCAATTAAGACGCTCATATTCCTCTTCAGTATGAGGAACAAAGACGTTTTCGGCAATGGCTACCAAGCAGCGATGGTTTGATCGAGATTGGAACTTTGCATCTTAGATTAGATAAGATGTAGATAGATTTACAGGTCGGTTGACTTTAGAAAAACTAATGGTTTCTTACTCCTTGAATTTACCGATTCAACTGCAACAAGAAGCAGAAAGATTTGCTACAAGCCAAGGTATTTCGCTTGAGCAGTTTATTCTCTGGGCTGTAGCAGAGAAAGTTGGTGTCCTAAATCAACTAACTGACGATCCAGCATTCCCCAGTATTGTATACCGTTGTGGTGCTAGTGGTACGAGAGCGCCGATATTGCAAGGGACTGGCTTGCGAATTCAGACAATGGTTATTGCTAACCAAAAATGGGGGTTATCGGTTCCACAAATTGCAGAAGAATATAATTTAAGTGAAGCTCAAGTGAATGAAGCTTTGGCTTTCTACGCTGCACACAGCCAAGAAATAGACAGAGCCATAGTAGCTGAACAAGCTTTTGAATCGCATCATGTCTAAACCTCTGTTGCATCTGGATGCTGATGCCTCAAATAAATCTCTACATACAGCTTTGCTGAATCTTAGTCATGATGTCACTCGCACACCCAATGATTGGATGCCTTTAAATGCTAGTGATGAAGTGCAGTTATTGGGGGCGATCGCTCAGGGACGGTGTCTTTTCACCTTCAACATCCGTGATTTCTTGGTTTTGTCTCATCACTATCCAAACCATTGTGGCATTGTCTTGGCAGCCCAAAACAGTTGGTCTCTTTCTAGTTTGATTGCAACCCTAGATCGTATGCTGACAGAAACACAGGCGGTTGATTGGATTGGACAAGTACGTTGGCTAAATCAATGGCGAAGGTAGCAGCGCATAGAAGTAGAAAAAGCATGATGCATTATAGCTTATTTCCCCATAAGAGCTACGGGTGGTATAGCAAATCATATATATTTAGAATATATGCTCTATTTAAATTTGAAAGCCGATGACACAGGTAAAACTTAACCAAATTCTGGAGCAACTTGAAACACTTGAATCCAATGAATTACAGCATCTTCATCAAGTTATTCAAACACATCTTGCTGCTAGAGCGCAAGCCATTCAAAGAACAACATTTCACCAAGCACTGCTAACATCTGGTTTAGTTAAGCAACTGAAGAAACCTTTCAAGGGACCAAGCAACTGAACGGCGACTTATCGAAGTACAAAGTAAGCCAGTTTCTGAAACAATTATTGAGGAAAGCCGCTAAATGCCAGTTTACTTTGTTGATAGTAGAGCATTGGTGAAACGCTATATTAATGAGATCGGTTCAGCATGGGTTTTGAATTTATTTAACCCTGCATTAAATAGTGAAATATTAATTGCTGCTATTACAAGTGTTGAAATTATTGCTGCGATTACACGGCGGATGCGTAGTGGTAATACTAGTGAAACAGAGGCGAGATATGTATCAATACAGTTCAGTTAAGGAAATTAATCTGTTGAGGCAGGCAGAGGGGCAGAGGAGCAGAGGAGCAGATACTTCAATCTCCCCTGCACAGAAAGCTCCCCATCTCCCCTGCTGTCTCAACGAATAAATGTCTTAACTGAACCGTATTGAGATATGTATGCAATCTTTTTAAGAATGACTTAATATCTGAGGATCAAGTTGTAGAAATTACAGAAAATATTATTACCTCTGCAATGGCATTAGCAGAAACATATAAATTGCGAGGTTATGATGCAGTACACTTAGCAGCAGGTTATGCAGTAAATACTCTTTGTACAGCTAATAGTTTACCCTCTGTCATATTTGTATAGCAATCCTAAATCATTCGTGAAAATGAATCGTACATAAAAATTTTGGGGAAATCAAAGATTTGATGGTGAGTTACAAGTTCAAATAATCTCTTAACCGCAGTAAAAGATTTACATAGATGATAAAACTCTCTGACAAAGTTTTTCGCGTGCAACCAACTATCTTCCACCGGATTTTGTGCGGGGTCATTTGGGGTAAACCGTCCCACAGTGCCGAAACGAGATCTGATTCAAGACTATTTTCCACTAGTTGCGGTCGAGGGGATCAAGTATTTATCATACCAAGCTAAATAACGTTCTAGGACATCACGTTGATAACTCGGTTTGCTGATTTCGTGGGACTGTCCTGGATAAACTACTAACTGGGTATCAATTCCGAGACTTTTCAGGGCTTGATACATCTGCTCAGAGTTGTGCAGTAGTACAGAACCATCCTTGTCACCTCCCAGAAATATTGTCGGTGTAACAATTCGGTTGGCGTGAAGAAATGGGAAAGAAATCCGCAACCATGTATCAAGGTTCTTCCACGGTAAGCCTAACTCCTGTTCTTCGTCATAAATGTACTCATCTGTACCGTAGGTCGCAAGAATATTTGATTCACCAGCCCCACTGACTGCGGCTTTGAAGCGAGTATCTTGAGCAATAGTATAGTTGGTTAACATAGAACCATAACTCCACCCACCAATTCCTAAACCCGATGGCGAAGCAATTCCGCTAGCGATCATATAATCAGCACCGGCAATAATATCTTGAGCGTCTTTGTTTCCCCAGTCTGCATAAATCGCTTTGGAGAAGGCTTCACCTCTTCCTGAACTTCCACGTGGGTTAACACCGACAACGACATAACCTTTCGCCGCAAACAATTGCCAATTAAACATAAACTGATTTGTGAACTGCCCCACAGGTCCGCCGTGCAGCATCAGTAGTGTCGGATATCTCTTCGGTGACTGAAAGTTAGGTGGCTTGACGAGAAAGCCGTGAATTTCTGTTCCATCTTTACTATGAAAGCTAATTTCATTTGTAGTTGCTAAATTTAGCTGAACTAGCAACTGATCATTTTGGTGCGACAATGGACGCAAATCTTTACCTTTGAAGGCGAAGACTTCATTTGGTTCTTGTGGCGTTGAAGAAAGTAAAGCAATTTTGTCATCGCCTCCTAAATCAAAGTTACTAACATTTCGCCTTCCTGCTAACAAGCGCTCAATTTTGCCACCAGCTACGGGTATCTTTGCAAGGTGAACGTTGCCATCGTCTTCAATTAAAAACAGTATTGATTTCCCATCTTTTGTAAAACGCGGTTTGACAACATTGCGATCAAGGCTTTTAGTCAGTAGACGCGGAGTGCCGCCAAGGGCAGGAATCACCGCTAGATGGTAAACTGCGTATTCAATGAGTTTGGGTGAACCTCCTTGAAGATAGGCAATTGACTTCCCATCTGGACTCCAAGCTGGACGGCTACCCCAATCAGGATTGCAGTCAGGTCCAGAAAAAGTGGTTAGCTGGCGGGCTTTTGCTCCAGGTTGGGCAGCGATGACATAAAGATCCCAGTTATTGTTGCGCTCGCTATTTTCACCGCGTTTGCTCACAAAAGCAATATTTTTGCTATCACTTGACCAAGCAGGTAAAGACTCATTAAATGAACCTGGGGTGAGAATCTCTGTTTTGCGAGTTGCTAAGTCCAATACATAAAGATGTTCTCGACTTTTGTCGATAAAACCGACACCATCTTCAAGGAAGTGAAACAGATCGATAACAATCGGTGGTGGGGTTTTGCCATTTAAGGGAGTTTCTGGAGCCGGTTGAGAGGCAATTACGGCTAGTCGTTTACTGTCACCAGACCAGACAAAATCGCTAACATCACCAGCAAAGTCGGATATTTTTTCGGCTTCACCACCTGCTAGGTTGAGCAACCAAATTTGCTGTTTTCCAGATTCACGGCTGGAGATGAAAGCTAGATACTTCCCATCTGGGCTGAACCGAGGGTTATATTCACTATCTTTACCGTTAGTTAAATGTAACGTTCGGGAAGCATCCCAAGAAGTCATGTAAATATGTTTATCTTGTGTATCATTTTTCAAATCCGTATTAGTTACTGTGTAAGCAATCCAGTCTCCAGTGGGAGAAAGTTGGGGATCGCTAATTTGGCGAAAGGCAAACTGATCCTCAAGCGTCAGCAGGCGTTTTTCTTGAGCTTGAGCCGGAATATTTATACCGAGTGTCATCATTAAAACAGCACTTATGAAAGCGATTTTTATTAGCTTTTTCATAACTAGAGGGTGTGGTCAAAAGTAGTTGTAGATAAGCGATCGCGTTTAAAGATCAGGAAGTATTCCCTTTCTAAAGAATATAGCAATCCTAAATCGTTTGTGAAAAATTAAACTTCTTGATAATCTTGAGATAAGCAGTATCAACAGTGTGCCTACTAGAGTAATGGAAGAGTTGATAGATTTTATTGAAGCGAACCCAGACCCGAGGGAATTAAAACGGGCACTGGCTGTGCAGATGGTGATGCAAAACTACACCCATTCTCGGATTGGACAAATTTTGTGTGTGTCCGTAGGTTTTGTCAATAAGTGGAAATATAGGTTTGTGGAACAAGGTATTGCAGGACTAAAACTGAAGCATCAAGGGTCGAAAGGTTATCTTAACAGCGTACAAAGACAAATAGTAATTGACTGGCTCAAACAGAAGAATTACTGGCATTTAGATGAACTAAAAGAATACGTTGAAGATAGTTATGCTGTGATTTTCGAGTCAAATCAAAGCTACTACGACCTGTTTCAACAGGCAGATATCAGTTGGAAAAAGACGCAAAAAAAGAATCCTCGAAAAGACCCAGAGCTAGTAGCGAAAAAAAACGAGAAATAACAGCGTGGTTGGATGCTCATCAACGTGAAATTGTATCCGGGGAAATGGTTGTATTTTTTGAGGATGATTGTCATTTGTTATGGGGAGATAAATGAATGGAAAATTACTTGTATACGGTTTGCCCCAAATGACCCCGCACAAAATCCGGTGGAAGATAGTTGGTTGCACGCGAAAAACTTTGTCAGAGAGTTTTATCATCTATGTAAATCTTTTACTCCAGTTAAGAGATTATTTGAACTTGTAACTCACCATCAAATCTTTGATTTCCCTAAAATTTTTATATACGATTCATTTTCACGAATGATTTAGGATTGCTATATCTGCTGATAATGAGTTGAATACAGCAGCTGTAAGCGAAGGACTAATAGTTGAAAACCCCAACAACTATTCTTAGGCTGAAGGTTCCCCACACAAGATAGTGACAGCTATAAATTTCATATCCCACAAAACCTGTTTTTGTTAATCGCCAGCGCCCGCTTGCTGTTTGTATTGCATTGCGGAAAGATTCGCTGCTTGATACTCTACAATCATCTGGAGAGTGCGATCGCGCTCTTGGCAGTCAATCTACAATTTACACAGATTTGCCTAAATTTAAATTAACAGTGATCCACAGTCACAGTTTCCCTAACTTAGAAGCTTAACCAGGAGAGTCAACTTGCCTCATCCGATTCACCGCGCTCAACCACGCCTAGAGTCTATTCCACAGCGTTTTAACCTGCTGGCATACTATATTTTCCGATCTTCACTACCAATCTTAAGGCGATTGCGGATAAGACCGTGGTTACCAAGTGGTATCTCGCGGATGGAAACTACAAATGTCGAGGTACTCGTTGAACTCTACCAAAAATTCCAGGCTGGCAAAATTCGCTTTTTAATTGCATTTCGCCATCCTGAAGTTGACGATCCCCTCTGCATGATGTACCTGTTATCTCGTGCTGTACCAAAAGTGGCTCGTCAACGGGGTATCTCACTGCAATACCCAACTCATTCTTATTTTCTCTATGATCGGGGAATGACTTTGTGGGCTGGGAACTGGCTGGGTTGGCTGATGTCTTGGTTAGGAGGTTTGGCGATTCATCGCGGAAAGCTAGATCGGGTGAGTCTGCGAACAGCACGAGATTTGTTTGCCAATGGTAAAATGCCAATAGCTGTGGCTCCAGAAGGAGCGACTAATGGACATAGCGAAATTGTCAGCCCTTTAGAACCTGGCGTTGCTCAGATGAGCTTCTGGTGTGTAGAAGACTTGGTGAAAGCTAAGCGAACTGAGGAAGTTCTCATTGTCCCAGTTGGTATTCAATATAGCTACATCAATCCACGTTGGGCAAAACTAGACTGGCTTTTAAGTAAATTAGAAGCTGATAGCGGTTTGCAAGTGCAGCGCAGCGATCGCTATGACATGGAATTCATTGAAAAAGTTTTCTATGAGCGATTGTTTAACCTGGGTGAAAATATCCTTTCTCAGATGGAACAGTTTTACGATCGCTTCAATCACCAACACTCAAGTGTTCCAGGCGCAACCCTAACACAAGAAGCATCTGCTCACCCCAATCAATTGCTTGCGACTCGTCTTGAGGCTTTACTAGACAGATCTCTAAAAGCTGCAGAGCAATATTTTAGTCTTGAATCACAAGGAACTGTGATTGAACGCTGTCGTCGAATAGAGTCAGCCAGCTGGGATGATATTTACCGCAATGATTTGCCTGACTTGCATACCTTATCTCCCTTACAGCAAGGCTTAGCAGACTGGATTGCGGAAGAAGCATCTGTGCGGTTACTACACATGCGCTTAGCGGAAAGTTTTGTAGCAGTCACAGCCACCTATGTTCAAGAAAAGCCTTCCTTCGACAGATTTGCAGAAACGTCCTTAATCTTATTCGATCTTATCGCCCGGATTAAAGGAGACAAAAACCCCCGACGGCCTCGATTAGGTTGGCGGAAAGCACAGATGAGTGTGGGTGAACCAATCTCAATCACAGAACGCTCGTCAGCTTATCAGACAAATCGTCAAGCAGCAAAACTTGCAGTGAACAACCTGACACGAGACTTACAAATGGCGTTGAAGAAGATAATTTCATCACCGTGAGTATAATTATATATTTTATCAGTTGTGTCTCATACTGTTGCGCCCTCTCCAGGTGCCTCTCTCCCAACTTTGGGAGAGGAGTGACAGCCAGATATGTGAGGTTGCCATGTATGTGACTTAAACAAGAAAAATATATATCATGTTCGGTGAAAGATTTGTAAATCAAAGATATTATAAGTGTTCAGCCGAATATGAGATGACTTGCAGTGGCGCGTTTTGCCCCCAGTACCGAGCGCGATCGCTCAAGTGTGCATGAAAAAGCTGGGGGGAGACGTAGGCGAAAGAAATTAAGCCGATGACGCGGTATATATTGAGGGCTGAGACGTTGCAGCAAAATAAAGTTAGTATTTTATCCCCTTTGATTGTGGAGTAGAACAAAATGGATATAGGTTTATAACCCACTCAGCGAACAAAAACGCGAGATACTTTTATGACAGCACTTACATTAAACCTCAATTCTGTAATTAAACTGACAAGAGAGCAGTTTTATCAATTATGTGAAGATAACCCCGATTTAAGATTAGAACGCAATGCCCAAGGAGAGTTGATTATAATGCCACCAACGGGAGGGGAAACGGGGAAAAGTAATTCTACTATTAATGCTCAAATATGGTTTTGGAACGACCAAAATCAATTAGGAGAAGTTTTTGATTCATCAACTGGATTTACTTTGCCTTCAGGGGCTGAGCGTTCTCCTGATGTTTCTTGGGTGGAAAAATCTCGTTGGGATGCTTTGACTAAAGAACAAAAAGAAAAATTGATTCCCCTATGTCCTGATTTTGTCATCGAGATACTTTCACCTAATGACAGCTTGAAAAAAACTCAGAATAAGATGCAAGAATATATCGAAAATGGTTGTCGTCTCGGTTGGTTGATCAACCGAAAAAAACAGGAAGTAGAAATTTATCGTCCAGGACAGGATGTGGAAGTTTTAAAATCCCCTCAATATATTTATGGGGAAAAGATTTTACCTGGTTTTGTACTCAATATACAACGCATTTGGTAAAAGTTCGTAGTGAGGACTTCAGTCCTCATATACTTGCGCTCCAATGGAAAAGTCGTGAAAATTATTGTTTGAATAAACCGCTTCCTTGCTATGAAAGCTCCTGTAAAGAAACAGAGAAATTTTACAACTGATGAGCAGACTGCTATATAAAAAATATAAAACAATTACTCCCGACCCGCCAGAAGAATACCGATTAAAAACCGCTAAGACAAGGGCAGTTCGCAGGAGGGTTTCCCTCCGTAAGAATCTGCCCGCGCCAAGGACGCAGAGAAATCAGATAGGTAATCTTACACCGGGAAGGGAGTAACTACCATTCACTAAAAGAAAACCGTTTGCGATGCCAAAGGCCACGGCTTAAGCCGTATCGCGCTTCTGCTGTCCGGACTCCAGGATAAGAATTCTGGTATGCGTTTCCGTGCTGCTATTGCTTTGGGCAACTTGGGTAAAAACTCCAGTAATGTTACTGATGCTGTCGCCCGATGGATTTCCCAGCACCAGAATTTAAAATATGTAGGGAAAGGAATCAATGTGCTGTGGGATTTGGTGGCAGGGGAGGCACAGTAATGACTACCCGCCTCGTCATTTTTCCCTCTGACGAACCTTTTGCATCAACTGAGTGCGTTTTCGCTCCCACCACTCGTTTGTCACGTCTATTGGTTCACTACTTTCCACTGCCTGGGTTGAAAGGCGTTACAACTCCACCATCATTAATCAACGTAACGGAGCCAGGAGCTAAAGATTGTAGCAAACCGTTAATTTTAGTCATTAATGGTAGCAGGTAATCCGGGTGCGTACTCAAGGCATCGAGCACTACAACTTGTAACGTAAGCTCACGCAAACTTTGTTGGTATGGCAAGTTCTTATCCGCTGTAATAAACACATCAAAGGGATGTGCCTCTGCTAGAGCTAAAAGTTTTCGATCTTTTACACCGCGCCAACCCATCTCCTCCACATTTTGCACCAAGTGTCCTGCATCCACAAGTGGTTTCTTTAATTTCTTGCTCAACAGATTTTCATCAAGTAGAATGAACACGAGCGATTCGCTCCTGATCTAGCATTGCTTTTGCAATCACTTCCAAAACTAGCAATACCTGCGCCTGCAAGTGTGGGAAATCTTCTAGAAATTCGGCTAAGCCTGCTTCACCTTCGAGGTAGTCAAAAAAGGTTTGCAATGGAACTCGCGTGCCAACAAAGACTGGAGTTCCACTCATAATCTCTGGATTGGAGTGAATAATTCGTCGGTCACGTAAAACCCTTTGAATGTCCATCTTACAGGTATTAACACTCTTGGTGATAGTTTGGAGTTTTGTCTCATTGTAGCTTGAGCTATTGTCGCCACCCTGAAGTTGACGATCCCCAGATTTCTCGGCAAGAGTGAAAAATCTGGGATAGTGGGATGGGGATTTTAATTAAATAACAGAGTCAAATATTTGTTTAGCGGTTAGATTCAACTGCGGCAAAGCAGGCGATATGATGCGGTCAGTACCTCTAAATGGTGTCATTTGATATTCAGCATCGATTAATTCACATACAAAAATCGTTGGTTGTTTGGGATTGCCGATAAACTTGCGCCCGCCTAACCCCTTATAATCTATAATCCAGTATTCGGGGATGCCCATTTTTTCATAGTTTCCAAATTTGTTATAGTAATCATCCTGCCAATTCGTTGAAACGACTTCGATTAGTAACGCTACAGTTTCGGGGTAAATAACGGTGGATTCTTTTTTCCACAAGGATTCAACCGTTAAATTGTCACGATTTAAGACCAATACATCAGGTATGTAAGCGGATTCGCCATTGAGTGTTTTGACTAATCCTGTTTTTGGGATGGTGTAAGGTAATTCACACCGCTCAAATTCGATTGTAATTTTTTTGCTTACAAAACCTAAAACATCTTCATGGTCGCCAGTTGGTGGTGGCATCTCGACTATTACTCCGTTATGTAGTTCGTAGCGAAGTGTTGAATTTTCTGGATACCATTCTATAAATTCATCGAACGAATAGAGTTTTTGTAGCGGTTGGGTTTGGGTCATAAAAGTTACTAATAGGGTTTATTTTACTTATCCTTATTTTGATTGGAACTCGCGCTTGTTGTGATTCCCGGCGATACGGCGATACCGCCGTTGCCTTCTCAACTCCAGTCGGAGACGCTCCTTGTCACGCTTGCTTCCCCAAAGGGGTACGCCAACGGCATCGCAATCTCTTTAATTAAACAAACAAGCGATCTCGCCTCCCCCTTATGGTTCCTGTTCCAAAATCTTTTCAATATCCTGTCCAGCATAGAGAACCCGCGCAATTTCAATGCAGCCCTCCTGCTGAAAATAGAAAATCAGATATTTCTTAAAACCCTTAACTGCCCATCTACGTAACTTCTGTAAACGAGGGTCCTCCAACTGATACAGATTACCTATCTCAGGCATCCGTGCCAACTGTGCAAAAGTTTGCCTCACAGAGTCGAAGAATCGTAGTGCGGCATCAGGATTTGCTAGGGCAATGTAAGCAAAATGCTCATCAATATCCAAGCTTGCCTTGGGTGTAATGACTACTCGCCTCGTCATTCTTCCCTGTGACGAACCTTTTGCATCAACTGAGTGCGTTTTTGCTCCCACCACTCGTTTGTCACTTCTATTGGTTCACCACTGTCAATACCTTCAATCAGAAGCCCCTCTAAACGTTCCTGGGCTTTGCGCTTTTGGTCTTGACTGATTAACTCTTGAACGTATTCACTGGCTGAATTATAATCGCCTTGAGCCACTTGTTCCTCAATAAAAACTTTCATCGGCTCAGGCAAGGAAATACTAATGCTGGTCATACCTTGAGACTCAAGTCAACTGGTTTTGTTTCTATTATACTAAGGTAATAAACTACGATACTAAGATAAAACCGTTCGCGACCCGTTGACAGTTAATAGTCAATTATGTTAATGATCGCTACGAGTTTTTAGGCAATTCAGAAGCCCATTAGCCCATAATCTCTTCTTAGTAGAGAAAATACCTTCAAATCATGGAATTGTCCTTTCCAAAAACCATAGTCCCGCAACAGTCCTTCCTCTACAAATCCAAAACTTCCTAGCAACTTCATAGAGGCGGTGTTTCCTAGCATCACCATGGCTTCGATGCGATGAAAATTCAATTCATGGAAACCCCAGTTAATGATAGCCATCAAAGCTTCTGTCATGATGCCCTTTCGCCAATGCGCCCTAGCAAGTTCGTATCCGATTTCTACCTGAAAGCGGTTTTTAATACTATAGCCACAAGAGCCAATGATAATGTTATCTTCTTTCCTCGCAATTCCCCAGCGAATTCCCTGTTTGTTGTTAAATCGCTCCGCACGTCGTTCAATAAGAGACTTAACTTGCTCTAAACTAGTAACGGTTTCTAAGTCATGATATTTAGTAACCATCACATCTGCAAAAACCTGAAAAATGTCTGGCGCATCAATTAGTTTTGTCTCCCTGAGAATTAAATTCTTGGTTTCAAGTTGTGGAAAATTGTTGAAGACAGTACTTACATTCATCCATTTTCCTCCTTTGACATCACTACCAAACATTGGTTGGATTATTTATAGCATTTCTCGTTTGTATGAGGTGCAAACTCTTCATTCTGAGCGCGGCGCGGTTTTTCTTTTTATCTACCAAGGCAATCGGCTACCATCCCAGGAGAAAAACTGTCCACTATCACCGTCTTGAAGCTGTGCAATGACAGCTAGCAATTGGGTAACAGTACGTTCTACAGAGAATAATTTTTCAGCAGGTACATTTCCTTGATATGGACGGGATAGGCGTGTATCGGTGGTACCTGGGTGTAACATGACGACTAAAGTTTTGGGGCAAGTTCTGCCATACTCGATCGCCACATTTCGCATAAACATATTCAGTGCAGCTTTGGAGGCACGGTAACCATACCATCCGCCTAATTGGTTATCACCAAGACTACCAACCTTCGCAGAAATACTTGCAAAAACGCTGCGATCGCTATGCTTAAATAAAGATAATAAATGTTTGGCAAGCAAGACAGACCCAATACTGTTAACCTGAAAGTATCGCAACAAACGTTCTGGATCGATTTGTCTTAAACTTTTTTCCGGTTGCACAGAACCTTCGTGTAGTAAACCCACACAGTTGACAACCAAGTGCAGCTTGTTAACCTCAGTACGTATCTGCTGAACACATTCAACAATCTGCAACTCGTCAGTAATATCCATTGAAAGACAAATTAATCGTTCAGGATATTTGTCTTGAAGAGCTATTAATTCAGAAGCTGACTCCAATTGACGGTATGTCGCATATATCTTAGCAATTCTGTCATCTTGAAGTAAAAGTTGCACAAAACCAAGACCAATACCTTGGCTTGCGCCTACAATTAATACATTATTATGATTAATTTCATCGACAAGAGACATTCTGTTAAGTTATCAAGTAAAGTCCGTTATGGACATTATAGGTATTATTCTTTACAAAGAATACCGTGACCGTCAAATCACTCATCATTCAAGTATCTCATGTCTGTGAGCAGCTATCCATGCGGTTTTTGTCATGATGTTCCCTTCTTTAGTTCAGCGCAATAATCTAAATCGCTGTAATTTTAATCCTTTACGTTTTCAGGCTCAGCAGCCAAACTGTTCCATCGAAGCCAGAGATAGCAATTAGTTTACCATCCGGGCTAAAGCTTATACCACTTAACCTCCCTTGTGAGATTGCGAAGGTGGCGAGAGCGGTTCCTTTGAGATCCCAAAGTCTTAGAACTCCATCATCCGCGACGGTGGCGATGTGTTGCCCATCTGGGCTAAAGCTGAGGTCGTTTACCCAGCCTGAATCTTTTGCTTGTAGTTTGCTGATTGCTTTTGTCGATAGATCCCATAATCGTGCCGAACCATCAAATCCTGCAGTCGCAATCATATCGCTTTGAGGGCTAAATGCAATACCGTTCAGTCGTCCTTGTTGAGTCTGTAATGTGGATATTACAGCTCCCTCTGGAGTCCACAGTTTAACCACTCCATCATCAGATGTTGTAGCAATTAGCTTTCCATCAGGTTTGTAAGCAACATTGCGGACAACGCCTTGATGGGTAATCTGAGCGAGTTGTTCACCTTTTAGCGTCCAAACTTTGGCAGTTCCTTCGTCCGAGGTGGTTGTAATATCAAATCCGCTTGATTGCACACAGTTCCTGCATCAGCTAACCCCTAAATTACAAGGGTCGTGGCATATTTTAACTATGTGCATTTACCCGGATTTGATATAACCCGTTGACCATTGGGACTAAAAATTGCATTAGTCACCGCTGCTTGGTGTGCAATTAACTTGGTGAGCTGTTGCCCAGAAAGTGACCAAATTCGAGCTGTGCCATCATATCCAGCCGTGATAATCTTCTGTTCATCTGGACTGAAACTCGCATTAAATACGGGGCGATTGTGTCCCTTGAACTCAGCCAACATCTGTCCAGAAGATGTCCATAATCTGGCTGTACCATCTTGAGAGGCGCTCACTAAGCGTTGCCCATTTGGACTGAAATGTATACGATTCACTGTTACTGGATGTGCCTTGAAGTGCTCTTTCTCGATTAACTGTATCGGTAATATAGACGAGATAGATTGAGAGGTTTGCAAACCTGAAGTGCTTTGCTCTCCTCCAATGCGATCAACGGCAAAAGTTTGCGCTATATTTAGGCAATTTCCGCTCTGCAAAACGAATACCAGAATTAAGCTGAAGAGTAGAGATAGATAATATTTCAAGATGATGCCCTTAAGGATACAACAAGAATAAAAGTGGGTTGTCAGTTTAAGCAAGGGTCAAGCTCTCGACTACACTACGTTGTGCCAACAACTGCTCTAAAGTGGGTTTGTATTTGCTTCTGACACAATCCGCACAGGCATATCAGCACCTTACCTGTTGCGCTAAATTATCTGCTCATCCAAAATTGAAATATATAGAACGATATATTAATAATGCTTCAAACAATCCAAGCAAGAAACGTCACCCTGCATGACTCAAGTACAAAATTTGGACTTCAGCTAGTTAATGATGAGCTTTTTTTCCGGGAGTGGCAAGATAACTTGCCAGAAATTTCTAGTGTAGACAAGCAGCGACTTGACCGAGTGAAAGAAAGTTATTCTAATTTACTTGAGTACCCCCCCAAAGGAGAAGCGATCACTCGTGATCTAGCATTGCTTTTGCAATGACATCCACTCACTAGCAATACCTGTGCCTGCAAGTAGTGTGGGAAATCTTCTAGGAATTCACCTAAGCCTGCTTCACACCTCCCTCGCGTGCCAACAAAGACTGGAGTTCCACTCATCATCTCTAGATCGGAGTGAATAATTCGTCGGTCACGTAAAACCCTTTGAATGTCCATTTTACAGGTATTAACACTCTTGGTGGTAGTTTGGAGTTTCGTCTCTTTGTAGCTTGAGCTATTGTGTTTCAGTAAAGCGAGGGAACATTTAAGTAAGTAGGTACGCTAATCAAGCTAAGACGACAGGCAGTAACATCTGCGGCAATAAATGGTTGGGATAGGATAAACGTTGTTGACGTTTGCCGCCACATTACTTTTCCGGTAAGATTTATGGGAATTTAAAAAAATTCATTCGATAAATGGTGAAAAAGAGGCGGCCAAGAGAGCATATCATTGCTGATATTAGTGTAAATCATGTTGAACGATATATTTTCTTGTGCGGTTACTCAGTAGAGCGAATTGAGTATGATTATGGCTTTGACTTGGTTATGTTCACTTATGATACTAATGGTGAAATAGAAAATGGTCAGATTTACTTACAGTTAAAAGCTAGAGATTCTCTGAAAATACTTGCAGATAAAGTAAAGAAACTATTGCTTTTAATTTAGAACGCTCAGACTTAGAATTATGGCTGCTTGAGCCTATGCCATGTATTCTGATTGTGTATCATGCTCAAACGAGTGTAAGTTATTGGTTATACTTACAGGCATATTTTGAAAGCTTAGAAGAATTTGACCTCTCTAAAATTGGCGAAACTTATACTGTTCACCTATCTAAAACAAATACACTAAATGAACAGGCAATTAAAAAATTTGCTAAATATAGGGATGATGTTCTAAAGCAGTTACAGGGAGTGATTCGCCATAATGCTTAGAAATATTACGTTTACTGAGCTAGAAGATATGCTGTTAAAGGTAGGTTTTATTCGCTTACCTACTACTGGATCACATCATGTTTTTCAGTATCCATCATTTGGAGCGTTGATAGTTTTACCAGGGTATGAAAAAAAGGCGTATGTCGATGTTGTACATTTGGTAGCTGTACGCCGAATACTTGTAGAAAATGGCTTAATCGACAAGAGTGCTTTTGGTAGTCTTGTAGAAAAGATATCAAGTTAAGCACCTAACCTATTATGCATAAGTTGAGTTCACTTACACCTATTTCAGGGGAGGCGTCTATTACTCTTAAATCAATTTTCAATTCGGAACATATCTATGAGACGCTTTACTGTGTTTACGCTACTGTATCTAGCGGCAGGAATTTGTTTAACCGCGATCGCTTTTCAGCAACCTGACTCGACTCCAAGCCTTAAAAAAACTCTGCTCGTCAACGCATGATTGTTGTACCTTTTTGCGGTACTCAGTACCTTTCGATTTTGGCATCAAGGCGTTCTCAATAGTCAGAACTCCGTGAGCAATCCGCTTGAAGACAGAAACTGCCTGTGATCGCACCTTGGTTGATCATTGCCGTGACACTTTTTTCGTTCATCTTTACTGGGCTGACTTCTCAGCAAACGACTGATGTGATCGCACAAGCAGTTTCGGGACTAACGCCCATCTTACTGTGTGTCGAATGGCTTTTCACTCTTTCCATCAAGTCATAAGCCAATAGCGCAGGAGAGCAATGTAGTTCAAGAGGATTTTTGGTTTTGATTTGTTGGAATTAATTATCGGATCTGATATTATTTCCCAATACAGAATTTGCTAAAAATTCTATCTAGTACAGATTCTGTAACTTCCTCTCCGGTGATTTCTCCTAAGGCGTGAACAGCACCTCGTAAGTCAATTGTCCAGAAATCAAGGGGGAACTCCTGGGTGATTGTCGCTTGCACTTGTTCTAAGGAGGTTTTTGCTTTTATCAACGCCGCTGCTTGTCGTTGGTTAATTGCTAAATCTAAGTCGGCGGCTTGGATTTTACCTGCTTGTACTGTCTCTAAAATCGCTGCTTCTAAAGCTTCAATACCTTGATTTTGGGCAGCTATTGTTTGGACAACCTGTTGAATCTCCTTTGGATACTGCATTCCTTCGGATGATGCTAAGTCGATTTTGTTAATCACTAAAATTAACGGACGGTGTTGCACCTGTTCGTAGATTTCTTGATCTGCTGCCGTCCAACTTGCTGTAGCGTCAATTGTGAGTAGTACTAAGTCAGCAGCATTTGCCGCACGACGCGATCGCTCAACTCCAATTTTTTCCACTTGATCAACTGTTTCCCGAATACCTGCTGTATCCAGTACCTGTACGGGAATGCCACCAACTACGAGTTGCGATTCCACGACATCGCGGGTTGTTCCTGGTAGGGAAG
>JAQYWP010000046.1 GCA_029379285.1 Rhizonema sp. PD38 | reverse complement strand
GTATAGTCATTATATTGGGGCGGATTTTGGCAGGTTTAGTGGTGTTTGCTATTGGTTTGTTTTTAGCAAATCTAGCTTTTAATATCATTACCAGTTCTGGCGATCGCCAAGCAAGAGTTTTAGGTCAAGTAGCGCGGATTGCGATTATTTGTTTAGTATCAGCAATGGCATTGCAACAGATCGGTGTTGCCACGGATATTGTGAATTTAGCCTTTGGACTTTTACTAGGAGCCGTGGCGATCGCTGTTGCTCTATCTTTTGGTCTGGGCTCTCGCGATATTGCTGCTGAACAGGTCAGACATTGGTTAAACTCTTTTAAGAGTAGAAACTAAGAAATGGTAAGAGTTAGGAATTAGGAGCTATAGTTTTTTTTCCTTTCTCATACTCATTCTTCATTTGATTCTCTATTCCTCACTTTATTTTTCGCTCCTCACTTTTATTTTTTCAAGTAATTCGTCTTTGATCCGGTTGAGAATTGAACTTTCATCAAGGGATGCCAAAATTCTATTAATTATGGCTTTAGGAGCATCTGCTCCCCATGTTGCCCCATTAGCTAAATAAGCTTTGGTAACTTGACCAATACCGTAAGTAGAAACACCAGCGACTGACGCTTGTGTGATTGCGACTGACAAATAAGGACCAAAAGAAGCACCACCAGTCGCAGGTACAGAAATACCAAGTAAAGTTTTCAGAGAACTCAAGCCTAAAGAAGCCAACAGTTCACTGGCACCAATACCGCCCATACTCAGGGCGATTTTTTGTAACAATTTCAGCGCTCCCACTTCTGTCATGGGAATGCCGTAAAGCTTTGATAAACCCTGGATTAGAACAATATCAATGATCGCACCAGTGAGAAAATCGACAACCGTTACAGGATTGAGAGCGATCGCCACAGCTTTAACCATCACAGCTTTCCAAATCAACTGATTTGCACTCTTATCCCGAATCATCAGTTTGCGCTCCACCAATTGCTCATTGACTGTGTCAGCATAAAGCATGCTGTTCAGGGCAACCAAGGCTTTGCCTTCGTGGTGCAAAATCTCCAATATTTTCAGCTTCAGTTCCTCGACTTGGGCAGGAACTGCACGTAACTGTACGCTCCTCGTTCCATCTGGGCGACGAATTGCCGTTTTCACTAATGGCGATGCTGCTGCCATCACAATTTCCTCAGGAGACAGAATCTCCTTCACCCGTTCATCCCGGATTTTTTGATAAATTGCCATCCTATCAGCTTCTGGAAACTGGTCTACTTTGTTAAACACTAATAATATTGGTTTACCCACTTCCCGCAACTGAGAAAGGGCGAGGTGTTCTAGTTTCGTCATGTCGCCTGCAATCACAAACAGAATCAGATCCGCTTGTTTTGCAACCTGTTGAGCCAAAGCAGCACGGGTTTCACCATCCACTTCATCTAACCCAGGTGTATCGATTAATTCCACCTGCGATTGACCTATTGCAGGTAGAGTGACTCGTAAAGCGCGTTCTGTTTCCCCAATGGCTTCTTCATCAACACTCCAATTCACTCGTTGGGCATTACGCGTAACGCCATGCAACGCACCCGTTTCAAACACTGGTTGTCCTACCAAAGCATTAAGCAAGGAAGATTTACCCCGTCCCACCATTCCAAAGGTAGCAATTTGTACAACCATGCGCTCTAATTTTGAGAGCATCATTTCCAAATCGGCAATTTCCTGCTCAAGACCTTCTCTTTCTTGGGGTTTGAGATCGAGATGAGCGACTAAATTTGAGAGTGCTGTCTGTGCCTGTTTATAGTTAAGTTCCGCCTGAATTTCTTCAAAGCCGGAAATAGCGCTATCGAGTTCGTCTTCGCCGTTCAAGGCATTTTCATTTGTGCTGGGCGAATCGCTGGGATCGGGATCGGGTAATATGGAATTCATATCAATTTTAAAGCTATAGATTTTGCAGAAAGTTGCCAGGAAGCCAGATCTCTTGGCGGTGATGCCAGCTCGAGGGTTTCCCTGCGTAGCGAACTTTCCTTCGACCGATTTTAAGTTTAAGCCACTTCGATCCTAGTTATTTTTATTAGGAAAATGAAGGAGAGATGAGTATAGCAATTCCCGAATTCGCGACTATTAAATATTCTGTACAGGTAGCCATAGGAACCCCTGCCCACTTTTTCGATGACTTTATAAGTACATAGAGTATAAATTATAGCTTGAAGACTGTTGGCTCTATACTTCTTGATAAATGATCATAAAAAAGCCCTAAACTAAAATATGCATCTAGTAGCTTAAGGATTTTGACTAAATTACCTGTGCGGAAAATCGTTATTGCTGGTAACTGGAAAATGTTTAAAACCCAGGCAGATTCCGAGGAGTTTTTACAAGGATTTCTGCCTACCTTAGAGGAAACCCCCGAAGAGCGAGAAGTTGTATTGTGCGTTCCCTTTACTGATTTAAGCGTGTTATCCAGAAATTTGCACGGGAGTCGTGTAAATTTGGGAGCGCAAAATGTGCATTGGGAAGAATGCGGAGCTTTCACAGGTGAAATTTCTGCATCAATGCTAACGGAAATAGGGGTGCGTTATGTTATTGTCGGTCATAGTGAACGGCGACAATACTTTGGCGAAACGGACGAAACTGTAAATCTGCGACTTAGAGCCGCTCAAAGCTATGGTCTTACCCCAATTCTTTGTGTAGGTGAAACTAAACAACAGCGTGATGCGAATGAAACCAAATCATTGATTGCGACTCAGATCGAAAAAGACCTGGTAAACGTTGATCAAGATAGTTTAGTGATTGCTTATGAACCAATATGGGCGATCGGCACTGGTGAAACTTGTGAAGCACAAGAAGCCAATCTGATTATTAAGTCGATTCGCAGCCAGTTGGGTAATCCTAATGTACCGATTCAATATGGTGGTTCCGTCAGACCCAACAATATAGATGAAATTATGGCTCAACCAGAAATAGATGGTGTGCTGGTGGGAGGAGCAAGTTTAGAACCTAAAAGTTTTGCTCGCATTGTGAATTACAGTGCTTAGTTGCATTTCTAGATGTGATTTACTCACATGGTTCTTGGGAGTTAACAGTCAACTGTTAACTCTCAAAAATTCTCTCTTTAAGAGGCAAAGCTTGGTACTTAAGATATGCCAAATTTAAGTAACCTAATGATTCGGGGACGCAGTTTTGAGTGGGGACGCCGGACTTATTTAATGGGTGTTTTAAATATTACGCCTGATAGTTTTAGTGATGGTGGCAATTTTAACACGCTGAAAACTGCATTATTACAAGCACAAGCATTAGTATCTGCTGGTGCGGACATTATCGATGTAGGTGGTCAATCGACTCGACCGAAAGCAGAGCAAATAAGCCTTGCAGAGGAACTAGATAGGGTGCTGCCAGTATTGGAAATCCTACGAGAACAAATTTCCGTACCAATTTCAATAGATACAACTAGGGCTGAAGTAGCAAAAAAGTCTATAGAAGCAGGAGCAGATGTAGTTAATGATATATCGGGAGGCACTTTTGACCCAGAAATGCTGCTAACTGTGGCAAAAAAAGGTGTACCAATTGTGTTAATGCACATCCGAGGAAACCCGCAGACGATGCATCATCTCACTCATTATCAGGATTTGATGGGAGAGATTTCTCATTTTTTGGCAAGACAAATTGCTGCGGCAACAGCAGTAGGCATCGACAGAGTAAAAATAATTATCGATCCTGGTATTGGGTTTGCGAAAAACTACGAGCAAAATTTAGAAATTTTTCGCCGTTTGCCCGAATTGCATCAACTCAACTGTCCAATTTTAGTAGGACCATCTCGCAAAAGTTTCATTGGTCGAATTTTGAATCAACCAGACCCGAAAGCACGAGTCTGGGGAACAGCGGCAGCGTGTTGTGCTGCTATTGTTAAAGGGGCTAATATTATCCGAATTCACGATGTTAGAGAGATGCGTGAAGTTTGCCTGGTTGCCGATGCATTTTTCAGGCAATCTCCGCAAGTCCTGCCTGGAGATTAAACTTCTTCGTCTTCTTCATGAGAATGAGAAACTTCGTGACGTGCTTCCCCAAGAGATATACGGTTAATCATTTCTGGGGACTTTCTCGCGTTTGCGTCTACGAAAACAACTTTGGCATTTCTGCTCTCACTGAGTTTGTAGCTAGCATTAATTTGTTCTTGATTCTCAATAAATCGCAAAACTTCCTGACTGTCGGGAATAGTACGTAAAGCTTCAGAAATAATTTTCATAGAGCTTTTCGTTCCTTCTG
Organism: Rhizonema sp. PD38; assembly: GCA_029379285.1. GTDB lineage: Bacteria > Cyanobacteriota > Cyanobacteriia > Cyanobacteriales > Nostocaceae > Rhizonema. The sequence continues at coordinate 12,706 of JAQYWP010000046.1, read as the reverse complement.
CTTTCAAAATCGCAGCTTGTCGCTCTCCATCTGCTTCTGTTATCGCAGCGCGGCTTTTGATTTCAGATGCCCGTTGCTCTTCCATAGACCTCCTGACACTCTCAGGTGGTGTAATGCTCTGAATGTCTACCCGCATAATTTGAACGCCCCACTCTGTTGTTTGAGTATTTAACTCATCCAAGAGGGATCTGTTCACCTCAGTTCTAGCGGCATTGATTTCTTCCAAGGTGTTCCGGGCGACAACTTCCCGAAGTGTCGTTGCTGTTAAGTTTGTCAGCGCCTGTTGGAGATCGTCAATTTCGTAAAAGCTTCTCTTAATATCTTTGATGCGCCAGTAGACGACGCCATCTACTTCCAAGAAGATGTTATCTCTGGTGATACCATTCTGAGGCTTTATATCTAAAACCTGTTCTCGTGTTGTATCCTCCATGACAATTTGATCGATTAAGGGAACAATGAAGTTGAGACCTGGGTTAAGTTTGCGATGATACTGCCCCAAGCGCTCTACTAAGGCTTCATTCCCTTGATTAATAAGTTTTGCAGATCCTAACGCGTAGCCTATGAGTACTAAGACTATAGCAATAATTGGCTCCATGTATGCTCCCTATCCAGATTTTCAAGGAATTTACTTTAAGGACACGGTATTGCCTTGTCCTACATTCAGTCTAATCTCTACAATGTGTAATTTACATATCATAAGTGGCGGTAACAAGCAAGACCATTGTGACCCATTAGCTTTAAGCTATGAACCCTAATTATATGATTGGGTACTTACTTTACTGCAAAATCTAGCAAAGATTTGATACTTGCTGGTAACTCGGAAACAAGACGTAACGGCATTTGGGGTGTAGAGAGAGATTGGGCGTAGGCTGGCGTTAGGAAAGGTTGGTAAATTTTTGCTTCTGGTGTCTGTTGTTTAATAAAGGCCAAACTCACACCGCGAATTAATTGACGGAGGGATTTGGTTTCTTCTCCACGCCGTTCTTGGACGATGGATGTAGCTTCAGTTACGGGATACTCCGAATCACTGATACTTAAGTGAGTGCCACCAATGGCAGTTAACAAATACTTAGGACCTCGCAGTTGGTTAAAAGGTTCTATTTGATGCCTTATTGCTGGGGTGAGGGCATCTTCAGTTCCGCTTAAGATTAAAACTGGTTTAGTAATGTGTGTGAGCCCTTTATCACCAAAAAGTTCACCAACGAGGGGGTTAAGAGCGATCGCACTCTTTACTCGTTCATCTTTCAACTGTAATTTGTGATCTGGCAAAGAAGCTGCGGTACACTGTAACCAATCTCCAGGAGATTCGCCAAGAGATAGAGAATCTTTGCAGAATTGCCGCAATTTGTCTAAATTTAACTCTCCTCCCACCAAAGCCAAAGCAGTGTAACCACCCAAGGAATGACCAATGACAGTCACATTCTCTGTATTTAATTTTCCTTGAAGTTGTCCTGGTTGAGTGTTCAGTCTCGCCAGTTCATCAAGTAAAAAGCTAATATCTTTAGGTCGGTCAATAAATTCCGTGGCTTTTAATAGCTGTGACAAGCTGCCTTTATCTGAGGATCTACTGACAGCAATATCGTTACTACCAGGATGTTCAATTGCGGCAACAGTAATACCTCTGGAAGCAAGATGAAGCGCTAGAGAGCGTAAAAATTTCCGGTTGGCACCAAAACCATGAGAAATGACAACTAGAGGATAATGATCTCTACGTTGACTCCAATACATATCCACCGGAATGAGGCGATCGCGTCTTCTATCGTGAAGAAACAGTGTTTGCTGCTCAACTATTTCAGTGCCTCTAACAGTTGGGTCAAAAGCTGCTTTACTAAGTGTATTATTGTCTAATGATAACTCTCTTGCTAGCAAAATCCCTAGGGCTTCGCTTTGTAGATGATTGGCATTGAATTCGATAGCTAAACCAATCGCTTTAGTTGCATCTACAGTGACATTATCCTGCGGATAAGCGCGTAAAAAACTCAATGGACTCAAACCATTTACCTGCCTTAGGGTGAGGTTCAGGGTTGCTTGCAGGCTTTCTACCGTGCTGTTTGGTAAAGCAAATCCTAAGGATGTTATTAATTGTTTACCCGATGGCGTTTGGATGAATTGACTAATGAATTTGTCTGCAATATTAGGATTGACTGCCAACCGCCTTGTTAGTAATGCTCGTATTTGTGGCGTCAGCATGGGTGAAAAGATTTGCAGCTGTTCAGGCAGTCTCCCAGTTTTGGCAAATCTTTCTAAGTCCGAGATAGCAACTGACTCCTGAAACGGACCGAGGCGAATGGTTACTGTTTCTGCGGCTAAAGTGGAGGGCATTCCCGTACCCCAACCTATAGCGATCGTCAAACCGCACAATAATCCTTGTGCCCAGTATACCTGACGCCGATTTTTAGCAAGCTGGAATTGCATATGAATCATTAGTGACTAGTCACTATTCATTAGTCACTACTCAACAGTCATTTGTTCCTCGCTTTCTAAAAACTTGTGGCGCTCTTGACCGATAGCCCCTACATCATTTATCTTGATGTTGATTATTGTAAGTAGAAGCGAAAATAGTGTTTCTAAAGTCAGTATGCTTAAGTGTCGCTTGTGTGAAGTCAGCGTCGGACAAGTCAGCACCATTAAAGCTTGTGCCTCTTGCAGTTAATCTCGCAACAAGCGACCAAATTAATTTGTATTTTGGATCATTAGCCAGAGTCAGGTGACCAACGTATGTACCAAGTAATGCTACAGCAACCGCGACCGTGGCTGCGAGTATGTGAGCGATCGCATTAGTACCACTGAGCTTGATTGCAATAGCTATAGCAACAGTGAGCGCAACTACAACCGCTAGTTTTACTGATATCTTATTTGTAATTGTACTGAAAACCACTATCGCGAGCGCAACACCTAAAACACTAGCACTAGCAGCAGTGAAAGCCAAAGAACCAGAAACAATCACAATGACTTCAAAACCGAAAGCGAAAGCAATATCAATAGCGATCCCGATTAATATTGCAACAATAATACTGACAGTGCCTAAACCATAACATATGGTTAAAATCAACACCATGATGAGCATGAGCGAGGATGCCACACCAGCGTTGAAGTTAATAGGGTTGATTCTGTCTAATGTAAGTGTAACTAAAAACCCTGCCAAACCGGAAAGCTGCCCTGATATTCCTGACAATAGCCATGAACCAATAACTAAACCAATAGCCCGACGGTGTGGTAATCCTGCCAAGGCATGCCTAAAATTTGCACCTTTGAGGATAGCCGTTGAAAAGTTTACCCCACGGATGTCAGATTCAGAAAAGTTAGCGCCTGATAAATCTTGACCACTAAAGGAGCGGCCTCGCAAATTTTGACCTGAGTAGTCCAGGGGCATAGCTGGTTTGGGGTTAAATGATACAAAAGGGGTCAAGCCGCTCTTGGCGGCGAGGCAGCTATGATGAAGGAAACCCTACTGAAGTAAAGCCCCATCAGGGACTTCCAAATAAAAAAATAATCAATCACGAGGGAGCAGGGGGAATAAAAGAAGTAGGTCTTATCTAGCTTCTTTTATTGATTACCTTCAGCATAGCCGCCATCTGCCCCTTTGTCCTATTTAGGGGCAAACTTTCCCAAACCGAATGAGTTAATCTTAAGCATGTAGAGACGTTCCACGGAACGTCTCTACATAAACCAAGTTGCTTGGCGCGACATCTTTAATATGGGGAAGTTGTCATTTCTTCCGATAACCCATGACCTATTCCCAATTACCCATTTACATACCTAGAACCCGAAGAAAGCTCGGAAGATCCCCAAGACAGTACCTAAAGGACTAAGTATATTATTTGCTGTTTCAGAACTTTTGGTAATGCCGTTCCGACTGACTAGCAGAACATCATTATTGCGGAGTATGGGATTGGTTTGCTCGTTAATTCCTGATGCCAAATCTACTTTTACTTGACGTTTAGTCACAGAGCCATCTGGATTGAGGCGAATCAAATCTATTTTAGCTCTGCTCGCTCTGGCATCATTGAATCCACCTGCTGCAAGTAAGGCTTGATTTAAGGAGCTATTTGGCTGAACGTCTGTGACTCCTGGTTTTTTAACTTCACCCACTACGTTGACGTGGATCACTGTAGGAGACAAAGTCGTATTAGCTAATTGAGTCGCTTCCGCACTACTAATTTCTGTTGCAGTCGGGAAGAAAATAGTATCACCATCTTGCAAAATTATATCTTGATTGGAATCTCCACTTCCCAATAACTGCCAGAGATTGAGCTTAATAGTTTGTTGTCCACCAGTTCTTGTCGGTCGGCGTACTACAACATTACGAACATCAGCTTGTGCTGTAATTCCTCCGGCTATCTGTAGCGCTCTGGTTATAGTTGGTTGACCGGTTATGCTTGGTGCACCTGTACCACTTGAACTGGTAGATGCTGAAGTTTCTGTACTACCTGGGGAGATGAGATAACTTCCAGGACGAATAACTTCACCAATGACCGTAACTGTACGGGGTCTGGTAGGGTCGGCGGCAAAGCTTGTTGCAGCTAAATTACGTGCATTTGCTATATCTAAAGTGGCTGCCATTGGCACGTAAATAGTGTCTCCATCCCTTAAGGTCAGATCCTGCGATACTCTCCCCGTGCGTCGAAGTTCGTCCAAGTTGATAACTTCGACTTGCTCTGGACCTCGTCCTGACTTACGCCGTAATTCTACTTTACTAATGTCCGCGCTTTGGGTGACTCCTTGCGCTGTCGTCAGTGCTGATAATACAGTTGGGTATTGTACGCCAGGATCGTTACCTGCGCCTCCTTGTAGGCTCAGGCTGTAAGAACCAGGACGTGTGATTTCTCCAGCAACGAAAATATTGATAGGGCGAGGCGATAAAAGATTGACTGAGATAATGGGACGTTTGAGATAGCGACCATATTTCCTAGCAATTAAATCAGCCGACTGTTCTGTCGTCAGCCCTAAAACTGATACACTACCAACTAAAGGTAAGTTGACTGCTCCACCTGGGGGAATTTGGTACTCACCTGAATATTCGGGAACTTCAAATACGTTGATTCGGATGCGATCGCCTCCTCCCAATGTATAAGTTGAATTGATTCGTGTAACTGTTTGTGTAATTGAATATACTGGTTGTTTTTGTGCAGGTGCTTTTTGTGCCAGACTAGCACCTGGGAAAGCCATAGTGACATTAACTAATAAAGCGACACCTGCAACTGGCTGAGTAAGGGATTTCAACAAACCTACATTATGCATGTTTACCTAAGACTACTGTCACTGAAGTACTGTCTAAACATTTTAATCTCGACTATTCCTAAACATTCTAGTTCCCTAATATTTTTTCTTTCAGCACCAACCCTATTTTTCCGTCAAAAACTGTCTAGTCAACTTAAATTTTTAATAAAGTTAATTTAAAGTTTATATAGTTTAAGTACAAAAACTAGTTAGTTATATCCGAAATTTACTTAACATTCCAAACTGCCAACAACCAATTGTTTCAAGCTTTTTAATTTTTAATTTTTTAATGATTTGGCAGTTTTACTAACAACGTTAATTGAACCAGTTCCAACTTTAGAACAGTATGTTTTCTATTGCCTATTGGTGTTTTTTTGTCAATAGTGAACAGTACTGATTATTTCTATTAGCTGTTAAATCGATTGACGTAGCAAAATCGTTGCTAATTAACTCTTTTGCATTGGCTGAATCTGCTGCATAAAAAACTCTTCTAAAGAAAGACGGAACAATTTTATAGTCTTGACTCTTGCTCCCATTAAACGAAGACTGGCCAAAAAATCATAGGAATCGCCTTGAAGTGTACCTTGCCAAGAACCATCAGGTAAATAGTCTAGATTAGGAACCCACTTTTTAAGAATCTCCCAGTCACCCCCTTGACCTTGGACCTGATACGTGGTAGGTATTCCTAACAGTTGGTCGAGTGAACCAGAGCAAACTAATTCACCTCGGTCGAGGATGGCAACGCGATCGCAAATTTGCTCCACCTCACTAAGAATATGACTGTTGAAAAAAATTGTCTTACCAGCAGCTTTAAGTGTCAAGATAGTTTCGCGTATCTGGTAGCGTCCTATCGGATCGAGACCAGACATTGGTTCATCAAGAAACACCAATTCTGGATCGTTAATGAGTGCTTGTGCCACACCAACACGCTGTAACATTCCTTTGGAGTATCGACGCATCTGCTTATGACGAGCATCAGCTTGAGATAATCCCACCAATTCCAGTAGTTGAGGGATGCGTTGACGGCTTACACTCCGCTTAATTTGAAATAATCCAGCCGCAAACTGTAAAAATTCCCAGCCAGTAAGGAAGTCATATAAATAGGGATTTTCTGGCAAGTAGCCGATGCGTTGTTTGACACTGTGATCGCCTAATGGCTTGCCCAACAACAATCCCCGTCCTGAGGTAGGACGGATGATTCCTAGTAATAATTTTAACAGCGTGGTTTTCCCCGCTCCGTTTTGTCCTAGCAACCCAAAAGTTTCGCCTTGATAAACTGTCACTGAACAGCTTTTAAGAGATACGACTTTTTGATTCAAAAAGAAGCCAGTGCGGTATACTTTGCACAACTCAGAAGTGACCACCACTGGCGGAGTGTCTGGGGTATTGATTTGAGAATTCGAGACGTCTGCGACAGACTTCATTTTGTACTAGGGGCAACAGCAAATATACGGTTATGTAAAGGTTACCCGTTTTTTCAACAATATTATCAGTATTTAGTTGTAAAAATTAGGCGAGGTCTGTCAACCGGAGTCATAATATCCCCTTAGAACTTGGAATTAGGCTAGCACGACGAGGATCGATCTCTATTGCCATCCGCATTGCCCGTGCAAACGCTTTAAACGTCGCCTCAATAATGTGATGAGAATTTATGCCATCAAGCTGACGAATATGCAGTGTCATCTGGCTGTGGTTTACTAATGCTACAAAGAATTCCCGCACCAGTTGGGTGTCGTAGGTTCCGACTCGCTCTGATGAAATTTGCAAACCATAGCTGATGTGGGGACGTCCGGAGAAGTCAAGTGCCACCTGAATTAAGGCTTCATCTAAAGGTGCGAAAAAATGACCAAAGCGCACAATTCCTTTGCGATCGCCTAGTGCTTTGCTGAAAGCTTGCCCTAAGGTGATCCCCACATCTTCGTTACTGTGATGGTCGTCGATGTGCAAGTCTCCCTGACACCGTACATCCAAATCAATCAAGCCATGAGAGGCAATTTGGTGCAACATGTGATCTAGAAAAGGAATGCCGGTTGCCGCCTTGCAACTCCCTGTACCGTCGAGATCGATTGTCACTTGTACATCTGTTTCGCCTGTAGTGCGGTGAACAGAGGCCATCCGAGGGGAGATAGAGAGAATTTTGCGATCACTTGTTTGCATAAGGAATAGGGAATGGAATGTGTATGGCGGATAGTTGTGAGTCGTCATTTTTTCAACCAACAACTATCCATCATTTTACATTCCCATAATTTCATACCCTGCATCCACATACAGGACTTGCCCTGTAATTCCACTTGCCAGGTCACTGCATAAGAAAGTAGCTGCATTGCCAACTTCAAGCTGAGTGACAGTGCGGTGTAGTGGTGCGACTTGTTCTACATGGTGGATCATGTCTAAAATGCCGCCTACGGCACTAGAAGCCAAAGTACGGATGGGACCTGCGGAGATGGCATTGACTCGAATATTGTGTGGACCGAGTTCAGCTGCTAAGTATCGTACACTGGTTTCCAGCCCTGCTTTGGCAACTCCCATAACATTGTAGTTAGGAATTGCTCTGACACCACCTAAATATGTAAGAGTAAGTATACTTCCTCCTTCTATCATCAAAGGTTTAGCTACACCACTCAGTTTTACCAGTGAATATGTACTTATTTCCAAAGCTTGATTGAAGCCAGAACGTGACGTTTGACTAAAGTCTCCGCTTAAATCTTCTTTGTTTGCAAACGCAAGACAGTGTATGAGGATATCCAGCTTGCCCCACTTATCGCGGATCACCTCAAAGGTAGATTGAATTTGCTCATCTAGCTCTACATTACAGGGAAGAAAAAGATTGGGGTTGAGGGGTTCTACCAACTCTGCGACTTTTTTTTCCATTTTGCCTCGTTCATCAGGCAAGTAAGTAATACCTAAGTTAGCTCCTGCTTTATGCAGTTGTTGGGCGATACCCCAAGCAATGGAGCGGTTATTAGCAATGCCTGTTACAAGGGCGTTTTTTCCAGTCAGGTCTAGCATACAAATAAATTTTTCATGCGATCGCTCATTAGGAGCATACTAGAATCTGAGACCCAGTTTGTCTTTATTTTTAGGTAGATTTACAAACATGATTATTGTTTCGGCTGTTTGCCCCCAGTCAATTCTTGTTAATTTCTTAAGATGTTGCCAAATTATCTAATTTTTCTCTTCATAAAACTTTTTAGTTACAACCTTTCAAGTAACTATGAAATAGTAGTAAATTGAAAAAATGAAAAATTGTGTAACATCACCAACAAATAAAGATGAGGTAAAGAGGTTAAGTATAGGAAAGTACCGAAAGGTTGACCATGTCTTATTGATTTTAGTGGTGTATTCTTAGGTAATCTATTTTAGTTTTCCGGCATTGGGTAGGGGAAGGGAGATGATCGTGACACAAGATAAAGCCCTCGCAAATGTTTTTCGTCAGATGGCGACCGGAGCGTTTCCGCCAGTTGTGGAAACGTTTGAGCGTAACAAAACGATCTTTTTTCCTGGCGATCCAGCTGAACGAGTTTATTTTCTTTTGAAAGGTGCTGTAAAACTCTCCAGGGTGTACGAAGCAGGAGAAGAAATAACAGTAGCGCTATTGCGGGAAAATAGTGTTTTTGGCGTTTTGTCCCTCCTTACAGGAAACAAATCAGATCGGTTTTACCATGCGGTTGCTTTTACGCCTGCGGAATTGTTATCGGCACCAATTGAACAGGTAGAACAAGCACTCAAGGAAAATCCAGAGTTGTCGATGTTAATGCTGCGGGGTCTATCTTCGCGGATTTTACAGACAGAGATGATGATTGAAACGCTTGCCCACCGAGACATGGGTTCGAGGTTAGTGAGTTTTTTATTAATTCTTTGTCGTGATTTTGGCTTACCTTGTGCAGATGGAATCACAATTGACCTGAAGCTGTCTCATCAAGCGATCGCAGAGGCAATTGGCTCTACTCGCGTTACTGTAACCAGGTTACTGGGCGATTTACGCGAGAAAAAGATGATTTCAATTCACAAGAAAAAGATTACTGTTCATAAGCCTGTGACTTTAAGTCGGCAGTTTACCTAAAAACAGGCTTGGTTGTAAGAAGGCAGCTATGCTGCTATGCTGAGGGCAGCTATGTATCCCCATAATGCGTAGTCAAGGGATTTAGCCTTAACGCAGTATTTCTTGTTGCACTGCACGAGAAATACGCACGAGAAATACATATTTTCTTTGTTTTTCATAACTTAAAGTTAGGGGCTTTAAACCTTTATGGCATCCGCCACTTCCATTGGATCTTTTCCCTTCAGCATAGCTGCTCTCTGCTCTCTGCTCTCTGCTTTTCTTCGGTAAAGGAACTTGAATGTAGAGAAACGACACATAACGGTAAGCTGAATAACAATTGACAAGGAATATTTGGACGACAAAGAAGATAAGGAAGATCAGGCAGACAATGGGGACAAGGAAGCTGTTCTTCTCTTTCCTAACCGAGTGCCTCCCTTTGTCCTTCTCTCCTGCGTGCCGAACCGAATTTCTTGTCTCCCCTTTCTCTATAAGGCATGTCCGTGTTTTTTAGATATAGCACACACTCCACAAATGGAAATCAACCTCTAGTATTAAGTCATTTCAGGTATTGCCAATCTCCAATTCCCCACAGACGAGGGCTGGAAGTAGTAGGCTGTATCTGGAGGGATTTCGTCGGTAGCTGAAGATGACCACTGGCTACATCCTCATAGCAGCAATTCTGATTCTGGGAGGCTTTATTGCCACCGTGGGCGATCGCATTGGCACACGTGTTGGCAAGAAGCGCCTCTCACTATTCAACCTGCGCCCAAAAAACACGGCTATACTGGTAACTCTTTTTACAGGAAGCTTGATTGCAGCATCAACCTTGGCGATTTTGTTTACTGCAGATGAAGGATTGCGTAAAGGGGTTTTTCAATTAGAAGATATTCAGAAAGACCTCAGGCACAAGCGCGAACAGCTAAAAACTACAGAAGCCCAGAAAAGCCAGGTAGAAAGTGAGCTAAACCAAGCTAGACTTGAACAAGCAAAAGCTCAGGAAAACTTGCGCTTTATTAATCAGTCGTTACTAGCCGCGATCGCCAAACAACAAGTCACGCAAGCCCAATTAAACCGCACGATTGCCCAACAAAATCAAACTCAAGCGCAACTTCAGCAAACTCAAACTGAGTTGAATCAAGTTGTTACTCAATATAACCAAGCCATAGCACGACTTCAAAACCTGAATAATGAGAAAAAAAGGCTGCTCGTAGAAATTGAACTGCGTAAGATAGAACGTCAGCGACTTTACAACGAAGCCAAAAAAGCGATTGATGATGCTAAAGCAGCTATTCAAAGACGCGATCGCGAACTTGCCCATCGTCAGATTGGCATAGAACTGCGCGATCAAAAAATCTCTCAATTGGATCAACTGATTCAAAAGCGCAATCTAGAAATTACAGGGCGAGAGCAAATGCTTGCCCAACGAGAATCTCGCCTCAAAGAATTGGAAGCACAACAGGATTATTTAGAACGGGAAGTTGCAAAGCTGGAAAAATTTTACCAGTCTTATCGTGACCTCCGTTTGGGTAAACTGGCATTGGTACGCGGTCAGATTCTGACTTCTGGGATAGTTCATCTTCAAGAAGCCTCCTCTACTCGTCAAGTGGTGCTGGAAATTTTACTTGAAGCCAATCACACAGCGATTACGGAACTCACTGAGCCTGGGACAAATCCGGTCAACACGCAAATCCTGGATTATAGTAAGCAGCAAGTTGAACAATTGAGCAAGCAGATTAGTGATGGTAAAGAATATGTGGTAAGAATTTTCTCCGCAGGTAATTATGTTAGGGGAGAAAAGCGGATAGAATTTTTTGCTGATGTTGCACGCAATCAAGTGGTTTTTTCCGCAGGCGAGGTGATAGCTTCAACGACAGCAGATCCGAAAACCATGACAGCTTATCAGTTGCAGGAACGGCTCGAACAGCTTATTGCTGCTTCTCAATTTCGTGCTCGTAATGCCGGAATTGTCGAAAATATTCAGATAGACGGTGCCTTTATTCGCTTTATCGCCCAGTTGAAACAGTATGAGCAACCTCTAGATATCAAAACCCTGGCAGCAGAAGAAACTTATACAGCTGGACCTCTTAAAGTCAAATTAGTCGCAATCCAAAATGGACAAATAATTTTTAGTACCTCAAACGAATTAGAAAAGCGATAACTAATGGCTAAGGGAGAAGACCTTTTTTACCATTAGCTCTGAGTAGGTCATATGATTAAAGGGTATTAACGTCTCGCAAGGCGCGTTAGTTGGATGGACGCAGGCTGGTAATGAAAAACTCAGTAGTAGGGAATGGGTAAGAAATTATATTATTTCTCATTTGTGTCTCATACACTTATGCTCTCTCACAACTTTGGATAATAAGTTTCTGGTCGGTTATTATGAGGATAATATGTATGTGACTCAAACAAGAAATGCTATATTCCAGATTCCCATTTCCGAGTTCCTCATGACTTAATAACTCTTCGGGGTTCGCTCCTTACCAGGACGCCCTTGACACTCGTGAGCGTGCTATGTCACGAACAGATCACATATGCTGGTGATGTCAACTTGGGTTATTTAATATCATAAATATAAAATCCGCACATTCTCATGCGAACGGTATAAACCGCTCTTATAAATCCAAAATCCACGCATCCAAAATCGAATGACACTCCGTAAATTTTCGCCAACACAACCGGTGATTTTAGGCTTTGATCCAGGTCGAGATAAATGTGGTTTAGCGATCATGGGAGTGGATCGGCGATTGCATTATCACCAAGTTGTATCAGCAGCTGAAGCGATCGCCATTATCATGACGCTGCGTCAAAGGTTTCCTATTTCTCTACTTGTGATGGGGGATCAAACCACAGCCAAGCAATGGAAACAGCAACTCAATCAGAAACTAGCAGATCCACTAAATATTGTTTTAGTAGATGAGCGTTACTCTAGCTTAGAGGCACGCGATCGCTATTGGCAAATGTACCCCCCAAAAGGACTAAGGAAGCTATTGCCACAAGGTATGCGACAACCACCACGACCAATAGATGATATTGTCGCCATTCTCTTAATCGAAAGATACCTTAATCGCCTGACGGAAAATGAAGTGAGAAGCAATCAGTGACGATCTACCTTACCCACTCAATATAACAGGGAGCTTTCTAGCAGGGAGCCGGCGTGTACATTGTCCCGTGGTTTCCGTGTTTTCTCATTAGTTAATGTCCTAATCTACCTGGCAACTACTATATCTAACTTGTTGCAACCATATTTAGTGAGAGCGCATTTTTTTTACTCTGTTTAAAAATAGGGGCTCGTATCTCTAATTAAAAATTTAGAAACAATTCTTAATTTTTAATTTCATGAGATACAGTAAGCGCATATAAATTAGTCTTGACAAAAAAATTTTGTGTATCAGGACTTACGCATTGACAAATTAGACAAAAAGTGCAGTAGTGAAAAGAAGAAAA
>JAQYWP010000496.1 GCA_029379285.1 Rhizonema sp. PD38 | reverse complement strand
GTTTAAGTCAACAGAAGTTTAGTTTAAGGAGAATTGACCTCAGGCAGGGTAACCAATACCGTTGTTTGTTGACCAAGTACGCTTTCAATGAACAATTTTCCAGCATGTAATTTAGCCAGTCGGATGGCTATAATCAATCCTAAACCACTTCCTTGTTGTTCATAGAGTTTCCGCTCAAATTGCTGGTAAGCTCCGACTTCGGTCACTTGTCGGGTACTCATGCCTCGTCCCTTGTCGCAAATAGATAGGATGAAAAAATTGTTTTCTCGCACACTGCTAACTGTCACAGGTGTGCCAGTACTGGAAAATTTGAAGGCATTGTCCAGCAGTTCTTCAACTAGTTTCTTGAGATATCTTGTGGAAATCTGTATGCTAGCATCAAGAAGATTTAGTTGCAGATCAGCTTCTCGGTTAGCGGCGCGAGCTTGCAAAATTGCTTGTTCGGCAATGATGGACTTAGCAGAGAGAGTTTGATAATTCCGAAAAGACGCAACTCGCTTACTATCTGTTGCCGCAAGTTCCAGTTCAGCATATACTAAAAAATTTTGAATAAGCCGATGCAAGCGTTTTCCTGAAGTCCGGATGTCTTGTAGCATTTCCAAGCTCTCGGAGGGTGATAGCGAACTGTATTCAGCAATCATAAGTTCGGAAAGACCGATAATCCCATTTAGAGGAGTCCGAAGTTCGTGAGGTAGTGATAGGGTAATACTACAGCGTAGTTCATTGAGTTTTTGTGCTTGTTGGTTCTCAATAACAGCTTGTTTTTCTAGTCTTGTAGCGATCGCCTGTAGCAGTTCCTTAGAGCGAAATGGCTTTGTGAGATAATCATCGGCTCCTAGAGACATCCCTGCCCGCAAATCTACTTGATCAGCTTTGGCAGTGAGAAAAATGAAAGGAGTTGTAGCGGTGAGTGGATTTTGACGCAAAGTTTTGAGGACTTCGTAACCATCAAGTTCGGGCATCATCACATCACAAATAATCAAATCGGGAAGATGGGAAAGCGCCATTTCCACACCGATGGTTCCGTTCTCAGCAGCGATCGCGTCGAAATCCTGAGCTTTCAAAAGGTCTAAAATATTGGCTCTGATAGCTGCCTCGTCTTCAACGATCAAAAGCTTTTTCATCCATTTTCCTCAGCTATTAGTTCAAGGGGTGTGTAACGTCGCTTGAAAAATGCAGTGGCAGTGTGACGGTAAAGACTGTACCCACACCGACTTCACTCTTGACTGTAATTTGACCCCCATGCGAGTCCACAGATTTTTTAACAATTGCCATCCCCAGCCCTGTTCCGGGAATAGTCCCCACATTTTTAGCTCGATGAAAAGGCTCAAACAATCGTTGTAGATCTTCTGGTGGAATTCCAATCCCAGAATCCTCAACTTGAAAAATCACCTCTTCTTTTTGACAAGTTACTATCACCTGGATAATGCTGCCTGTGGGTGAATACTTAATGGCATTCGAGAGTAAATTTGATAAAATTGGGCGCAAAAGTTTTTCATCTATGCAAGTTGTGGTGCGTTCGCCTTCTTCGACAAATACGATCATGTGCTTGCTGCCCGATCCCAGTTGTATTTCCTCCACCAAATCATTACAGAATTTAGACAAATTCAGTGGGGAAGGCTGACACTCTAGTTTTCCGGCTTCCGCTTTGCCCAGCAATAGTACATCATTTAAGAGATTGGTTATCTGTTCCCCCGAGACTTGAATGCGTTGGAGATGTTCAACTTTTTTCTCCTCACTCCAGTTTTGACCGTAATCTTTGAGTAATTCGGCAGATAGCAGAATTGTGGTGAGCGGGGTGCGAAACTCGTGAGAAGTCATGGTGATGAAGCGGGATTTGAGTTCCGATAGTTCTTTTTCCTGTTTTAAAGCATTGCTTGTGTCTTCCTCTATCAGCTTGCGCTGAGTGATGTCACGCACAATTGCCATCACTTCATTTGATTCACTGAGCACCAACCGAGCTTCCCAATAAGTGATGTTGTTCGATTGAGGCAATTGAAATTCATAGACTTGAAGTTCTCCTGTTTGCAAGGCTTTTTCAATCAGATGGAGAACTGTTGAGGCAATATCTTTGGGTAAAACCTCAATAATATTTTTCCCCAGATATTCTCTGGGTTGGAACAAAATCTCACTTTTTTTTGGGACTTTGTAATTCACCAAAATACCATCTCGGCTAAGACGAAACATTAAATCGGGAATTGCGTTGAGGAGAGCACGGTTGGTAGCGAGACTACTAAGCAATGCTTCTTCAGATCGTTTGCGCTCTGTGATATCCGTATGAACACCTACCCACTCTCGGATATTGGAGTCATTGTCCCACACAGGTACAGCACGTACACTCATATACTTATACTCCCCGTCATCACGTCGCAAGCGATGTTCGACTTCGTATAAGATGCCGTCAGTAATAGACTGAGACCATGCCTGTGCTGTATGAGATCGATCTGAGGGGTGGATAGCGTTGAGCCACCCCCACCCCCTAAACTCATTGATGGTTTGTCCGGTGAACGCGCTCCAACTCGGCTGTTCGGTAATAAATTCTCCCTCTGCCGAGGTATCCCAAATAATTTGGGAGGTGGCTTCAACTAGTGAACGATAACGCTCCTCGCTTCTTCTGAGCGCTGTCTCAGCAGCTTGGCGTTCGGCAATCTCGGCGGCAAGTTGTTGATTGGATGCGCTTAAAGCTACCGTCCTTTCCAAGACGCGAATTTCTAACTCCTCATTGAGATGAAGCAGAACGGTTTCTACTTGTTTACGTTCTGTGATGTCTTCTACCGTACTCAATAGACCCACTACATTCCCTTTGATATTATGGAGTGGAATTTTGTTAATATCTTTCCAGCGTTGTTTGCCGTCTGCTGAGAGTAAAGATTCAATGATATGATATTGTGGAATATCTGTAGCTATCACACGAGCATCATACTCCCGAAAGCCCTCTGCTGCTTCAGAACTCCATGGTAAATTCTCATCTGTCTTACCCACGATTTCTAAGGAATTGTCCAAGCCAGCCGCGTATGCGAAGCTCCGATTACAACCCAGGTAAACCGAATTTATATCTTTCCAAAAGATGAATTGGGGGATGTTGTCGATCACTAGCTGGAGCATCTGTTTGGAAGAGCGAAGTTCTTCCTCAATACAGCGACGCTCAAGGACTTCGGTTAACAGCTGGTAGTTTGTGGCTTCTAGTTGTTCTAGAGAAGGTAATATTAGTGCTTGGGGAATAATTGGCATTAGGGTGATGGCTGTACACACAGAAATAAAAGCGCTCAAGGCTTTAAGGAAACCGAACAACCAGTAACTTGGGTGCCAGAGTGTCCACACATCCATAACGTGAGTGGTGCCACAGGCGATGGTGAAAGCGCTAAATAGTAAAAATACTTTGACATAGGGTAAATCTCGTCGTTTTTGAACAAAATGAACGAGCATGAGAGGAATGGAGTAGTAAGCGATCGCACTTAGAGAATCGGAGATAATATGCAGCCATATCAACCCAGGCTTCCAGAGGTAACAATGTCCATCTGGAATATATGAACTTGACGTCAAAACGCTTGATAAAAATTCCAGCATTAATTTTCCTAAACTCGTTTGTGCAAATCAGTTAAGTGTCGTCCTTCAACGAGTTGTTTAACGCAGCATACACCTTAAATCCCTGGAGTATTTGAGCTTGCGTATATCGTGCAGAAATTCCATTATTGTGTTGCAAAAACTGACGGTGCTCTGGTAAAAGTTTAAATATTGAGTCGTTGATAAATCCGGGACTTTATAGCAATCTTAAATCAAATAAGAATAATTAGTACTTTTGTACTAAATCTAAGCGTACTTTTGTTTATTTATACCTTTACACTTATATGTAAGGTTCTTCTTTTTTAGCCCTAATTTCAGTTAGAAACAATATTGAATTTACGTAAAAAAAATCTCAAAAAAGTATACTAAATTAGTAAAAACACGTAATTCGTTCGAGAGAATAGCTGATGAACAGTATTCTCAAATTATAGTGATCAGCTCTCTCATCAAACTTAGATCTGACCCAAGCATGTCCTCCAATGTCACAATCGGTTTTCACGTACTATTATGTATTATATATGCAATATTTTATACGAATAAAGACTTAAATCTTGACATAAATTATCTGATATGGATTACGCATTTTTAGCGCCTCAAATTTTGATTTTGCTACGAATAAGAATTTTCCCGTCCACCATAGGAGCAAAGGGATTTGACTGAGAACGGCTATAATCCCAAATCTTCGTACCTCTCAAATTCGTAGTGTGATACCATTTCACGAAAATTCTGATACAATTCACTCCCCCTGCCTCCCCTGCAAGCCTAAATGTATCAACTTTAAAGTGAAACGGTATGACAATGCGCGGGTGCGCGTGGGTGGGTTATTTTAAGTAAAAAAACGTGGCGTTTTTATCGCCACGTTACGGTAGACTATTACCCTAAAGCATGAAACAAAGTCTTATACCGAATATTCTAAATCTTGAAATCAAACCATAACCTTCGTAGAACCACGGATTTTCTTTTACTGATTGCTTCGGCTATGAGTAAACTCTAGTAAGCATACTCCTGACTATAAGTCAGGAGCTTTAGCCCAGTTCAAAGATACTAGCTGGGAACAGACTAGTACACGGTGGCGCAAATAAGCCACCCATTTGAAATAGGTAAAAAGCTGACAACATAAGTGTTCTTTCTTTTTACTTTTTACCCCTCCGGGTTTCGCCAGTCGCTCATGGGGGAAACCCCCAAGATTGCGCTGGCTCACTTTTTACTTTTGCCTTGTTGTACTAGTCTGTCCTTCTAACTGACAACTCATTCCCGGACTTTCAGGCACCGTTACGGAGTGCGCTTTTTCTTATGATTACCAGGAAAAGGTAAGCCAACAGATATATGAAAATCTTCTTGTACTTTATAAGTTAAGCGACGGGAAACTTGGCGAACAATTTGGTTGAGTAAGCGCTCGCCTGTCGATTGAATTAAAGATTTGGGCAATCGGTGAATAAACTTGGGAAAATGAATGTGAACTGCCAGATTCAATTCCCATTCCACTCGTGTCATCTCACTCTGAGTGTAGAGATTGTCGTTGACTGGGTTTTCTACCAATTGTAGCAATGAGTGAAAGTCTACATCATAACCAGGAGCTTGGTAACCGGCAATGGGTATGGTACGAATGTGATAAATACTTTCCTTTGGAGGCAAAAGTTCCAAACCAATTTTTGGTTCTACTTCATAACCGAAAGAACCAAAGCGACCAATTGTGAGAGCATAGCCATTCTGCCCCAGAAGTTCCACCTTCATGGGTTCAGCGCAGCGGGAAAACCATGAAGCGTGGTTATTGAGATACTCAGCAACAGTTTTCGCAGGAGCATACATTTCCATAAAGTCGCTATAACAACCGTGAAATTTTGAAACTGTCCCAATTGCTTCGTCACGGTTGTCTTCAGTTTCTTCAATACTGGTTACAGACAAAACAGTATCTGTAGTTTCAAGCTTTTGATATTCCTGGTTTTGAGAAAGCATAATGGATTTTTATATTGCAAACGCGTCTACCTAAATTAATCATTCCTGTCTTAGGTGCAACTTTTCGCACTAAATCACCATTTTGACTTAAACCTCAAGAATCTGTCATAAAGTTCATCAAATCTCTACAATAGAGAACTGAAAAAAGAGTTAGGAGTTCCCCAGAAGAGGATAAATTTATGAAAGCATTCGTAGTTGGGGCAACAGGTGAGACAGGTCGTCGGATCGTGCAAGAACTGATGGCACGGAATATTCCTGTTCGAGCAGGAGTGCGGGATATCGAGACAGCAAGAAGTATTTTACCCACTAGTGTCGATTTAGTGAAAGCTGACGTATTAGAACCACAGAGCCTGAGTGCTGCATTGGGAGACAGCACTGTAGTTCTTTGTGCGACTGGAGCAAAACCGAGTTTTGACCCGACAGGACCGTATAAAGTCGATTATGAGGGAACTAAAAATCTGGTAAATGCTTGTCGGCAAAAAGGAATTGAGCATTTTGTCCTCGTTTCTTCTTTGTGTACTTCTCAGTGGTTCCATCCACTCAACTTGTTCTGGCTAATTTTAGTCTGGAAAAAGCAAGCAGAGGAGTACATCCAGACCAGCGGTCTTACCTATACAATTGTGCGACCGGGCGGATTAAAAAATGAAGATAACACCGATTCAATTATAATGCAGGCTGCAGATACATTATTTGATGGTAGCATTCCCCGGCAAAAAGTTGCTCAAGTTTGTGTAGAATCACTTTTTGAGCCAGCTGCACGAAATAAAATTGTGGAAATTATTGCTAAAGCAGACATACCTTCTAAAAGTTTTAGAGAACTTTTTGCCAATGTTGCGTGAGTAGGGGGCAGGTTTTCCCGATTAATTTTGGTCTGGTAAGTTATCTGATTAAACCTGCCCGTACAGGAGACAGGAGGCGTGGAGGCGCGGGATTATATCATGTCCGGTTAATTAACTATAATTTACGTAAACACGCTCACCCCACCCCCAATAAGTTCCT
>JAQYWP010000495.1 GCA_029379285.1 Rhizonema sp. PD38 | reverse complement strand
TAATAACTGAATCTTGGTATTTCAACCAAAATATGCGCGCCACGCCTGTGGATACTATCTTGCTAGTAAAAAACGGATACCCATACTATTCAGGGATATTTAAGACATAAAAATATTCAGCATACCGTTCGATATACACAGCTATTCTCTGTTTCCTCTGCGCCTCTGCGATTAAATAATAGGTATTTTTCTGGCGGGAAGGGAGTAGCACTCATAACTCAAACTCCACCAATACTTTCAAACCAATTTTCAACCCTTAAATTATTAAAAAACTCAAAATCAGAAACATTATTGGTTACCAAAATTAAATTATTACTGTAAGCAATACTCGCAATTTGACCATCTACAAAAGCAGGAGTTTTACCAATCTTGGATAATTTAGCCCTTTCTTGAGCGTGCCCTTTTTTTCGTTGGCTCTAAGTATATATATTCATTTTTGGGCAGAATCTGACAATAGCGAATATTGTCTCATTTCATTGACAAGTTTTACTCTTCGTTCAGGGGTTAACGCGGTTTGACCGTCAATGCCCGCCGTCCGCTTTCCTTGGTTTTCAAGGGTAATTTGTCGTACAGACAATAGCAAGTTGGAGAAGCTGCGTAGCATTAACTTCATCAAGCTACGGACTTTATTCCATTGACCGCTCTGGGTTGCAAGGGTTTATTCTTTGTCTCAGGTTCCTAACACTTCTCTTGACTGCCTTCCATGTTCAACGAGATAAAACATTAGATCCGGCTAGAGAATTATCTACACAATTAAAATTTGTTTGGCAAAAAAAGACAGGACGAAGCTTTTTCCTGAGAGCAGAAGATTTCTTTAACTTTGCCAAGCGAATTAAATGAGGAGCAGGAGTCACGAACAGCTATCCGTCAATAATTTCATAACGTTTCCACTTATCCGTCGCTAGGATTTCTAAATCGGCACTTGTCCACCGGACTTGGTTTGCAGCTTGGGTCATCTTACTGTCCAACTTATTTACTTATCCTAACTTACGCGGACGGTATACCCAGAAGCAGCGCGATCGCTCGCTCCTCAAAATTTCCTGTCCGGCAAACTTTGCGCCTGAGTTACTCTGTTACTTGTGGGTTTTCTGTTTTAATTTCTGTAACTAGGGTGAGACTAGCCCACTCACCTTTATCGTTATAGCTGCGAATCAAACGTTGGCGTAAATTGGGTTGAATAAGCCAACCGACTTCGAGAAAAAATGGTTGACGTAATTGTAAGTTGAGTGGACAAGTGGCAGAAGCGCCATCGGGTAGCAGCAGTACTTGCACCTGAAGAAGTGAATTTTGGTCAAATTGGAGGATGTCCCCGTTGATGGAAGCCGTTGAGGTGATTGTACGATCACCGAAGGTTAAGTTTTGTTTTAATTTTCCAACGTCATCCAATTGTAACTGCATTGTTACTGAGTAACTATCGGGGGAACGCCAGTCTGGATAAATAGTCACTGCTTCGCCCTGCCATTCTCCGAGAAGAGCTTCTACAGTTAGGGGTGGACGTTGTACGGGTTGAGTTCCAGCTAAATATTCTCGAATGAGAGTAAATTGGTTTAGTTGAAGCTTTTTATCGAACAGTTGAACGAGGCGTAAGCGGTGATTTTCATGAATTAAGCCAAATTCTGCCCCAAATTCAGAATACGGTGCTAGTTGAATCGAACCCTGAGAAAAGGCTCCATTTTCACAAAACAGCACTCCTCGTCCTAGAGAACTGTATTCTAGAACTGTTTCATTCCCACCTAAGTTAATAATTTGGCGAATTGTCTGATTATTGTTTAACCCTTCTAAGGAAACAATGCTCTTAGTATCTCCCTGAAGTTCGCCTCGGGACGAAATGCGAGTAAATGAACCTCGCCATTCCCCAAGATTTTTTAGTAAAGCTTCCCATTGTGATGCCATAGCAATTCTGTTGGTTATTGGATATTGAGTGTTAGTTATTGTACTAACCATTAACCATCAACCATTTAGTACTTGGCAAATCGCTGTACAGCAAATAAACTGCCAATAAATCCTACTGCTCCACCGAAACTTAGGAGGATGAGAGGCAAGAGTAAAGTTTGTGAGGTGGAGAGTTGTAAACCGTAGGCTAGAAATTGAATGAATTCTGGTTGATTGGTTAGTAATTTGCTGAGAAACTGTTGAATGAGATGAATGAAGCTCCATGCGATCGCACCTCCGAGTAAGCCAAAAACAATCCCTTGTAAAATAAACGGCATGTGAACCCAAGCCGAAGTCGCACCCATCAGTTGCATAATTTCTATTTCCCGACGTCGCGCTATGACAATCAGGCGAATGGTGGTTGTGGTGACTGCGATCGCTGTTATCGTCAAGATAATTGTAATGGAGAGCGAGATCCAGTTCAAACCTTGGTGTAACTGACCGATGCGTCTGACTGCTTCATCTACATACTGCACTGCATCAACTCCAGATAATTTGGCGATTTGTGTTGCCAACGTTGGTACAACTGAAGAGTTTTGCGCCTTCACCTTAATCTCATCAACGAGAGGATTCTCTCCTAGCTGTTTGGTAGCACCCTCAAGATCGGATATTCCCATTTCTTGAACTAATTTAGTCCAAGCTTGCTCTTTAGTAATCGTTTTTACATCAGCTACTTCTGGTATTTTTGCCACAAGTGGGGAAATGGTTTCTGCTTGATCGCCAGGATGGAGATAAACTGATATTTCTAACTGGTTACCGAATTGGTTGAGCAGTTTTTCCAATTGCCAGGAAGTTTGCAAACTCATACCAAATAAAAAGAGTAGCACAGTAACAGTACTTACAGCCGCCCAGTTCATCCATCCACCACGTTGCAAACCAAGAATTGTTTCTTTGAGTAAATAGTCAAGTTTATTGAATAATTTCAACACAATACACTGTATTTCCACTTGTATAACATTATCTTTTATACTCGCAGTTGACAATTTCTCAACCGTAAGGATGCTTAATCATACAAGCACAGGAGAACAATCCTCCCGTCACCACTCATAGTCGTGAATTGAAGAGTCATTTTATACGTATTTGACTTTGGACACTAGACAGATGACAAATGACCAATGACACGCTCAGTGAGACAATTAGAATTGTTAAGATTAAAAGAGAAAGTAGCACCATATCAGACCTAGCCTGAAAGAGCGAGTCACAAAAATCATGCCTTTAGAGATCGCTGTAGAGAAAAAAAAGTTAAAAAATCCGCCCTTAGAACTTCATTATTTGGGCGATCGCGTCCTCCGTCAACCAGCTAAGCGCATAGCCAAAGTGGAGGAAGAACTTCGCCAAACCGTGCGCGAAATGTTGCAAACCATGTATACTCAGGATGGCATTGGTTTGGCTGCACTACAAGTGGGAATTCACAAACAACTGATTGTGATTGATTGCGAACCAGATAACCCAGCAAACCCCCCACTCGTTTTGATTAACCCTACAATCAAACAGGTAAGTCGTGAAATTTGCGTTGCTCAGGAAGGGTGCTTGAGCATTCCAGGAGTTTATATGGATGTGAAGCGCCCTGTTGTTGTAGAAATTGCTTACAAAGATCAGTACGGGCGTCCCAAAACTCTGAAAGCCGGAGATCTACTCGGACGCTGCATTCAGCACGAAATGGATCATCTTAACGGAGTGGTATTTGTAGATCGTGTGGAAAATTCTTTGGCTTTGACGCAAGAGTTATCCAAGCATGGTTTCTCTTTTCAAGCTGTAAAATCAGTTGTATAGGGTGGTTGATTCGTGTATCTAACTCCAAAAAGCGGTTTGTTTCTGGCTGGTTCTTGTGTAACTGCGATCGCAGCTGTTGGTTCAATTTTTGAGCTTGGTTACGGCTCACCTGATTTAGGCACTCAAGCAACTGCAATTATCCTAGCCCTTTCAGTTCCACTTACAGTATTATTTTTCCTTGCTGCAGTCAGAGATGCCAAAGCAAATCTTAAATAGCAGGAATGTCATTTGTCATTTGTGATAAGTGATGGTTTTAACACTATTTTGACCGCACGTACATACTTTGCTTAGTCTTAGTAAGGGCTGAAGCCCTTACTAAAATACATTAGTCGAGACTTACAAACTCCTCAATCTTGATGTACTGAACTACTTATCTCAAAATTGATTTTCACGCGTATAATATAAGTATTTAGTGTTTCTTATTTGAGTCACATACATTTTTCTCGAAATAGACCCTGAAGGGCAGTTTTATCTGTAAGTTGAAAGATGTAGAATGTATGAGATACAACTGAGAAAATATATTTATTCGCACTCTTGATTATCAACTCAAAAAATTGACAATTAATGCCAAGGCAGCATAATGCTACTAAAATCATTAATTTGTTGTAGCAATTGAAGTAGAGTGACAAATGAGACCCGAAAAACTTTCTCCCGGACTACTATTAGCGTATGAAGATTACAAACGGGAAGGAGACCAAGCTTTAATTACGCATAAGCGATCGCTAGGTATCGTTTTCCATAATAGTACGGTCAAACCCACAAGTAGTATCGTGTTCATCTACTGTGAACCGAATGCGGACTTGAGTCACCTATCAAGCTACGGTGTTCAAGTCAACCAGGAGACGGGGGGTGTCCGAACAGCTTACTTACCGATAGAAAGTTTAGATATTGTCTCTGAAGATCCTGCTGTTTTGCGTATCAAGCCATCACGTCAATTGAACCAACACCTAAACGTTGCGACAAAGGCAGTGCATGTACCAGAATTTAGGAACAAGTGTAAACTGACTGGCAAAGGAGTCCTGCTCGGTATTGTAGATACTGGCATTGACCCAAAACACCCTGCCTTTGCTGGAAGAATTTTACGCATTTGGGATCAAACATTATCAGGTTCTGGAGTGAAAGAGGGCAGCTATGGGTCGGAATTAACCAAAGAACACTTGACAATTTCTAACGACACTGAAGGTCATGGAACCCATGTTGCTGGGATTACATCTGGTGTTGACACAACCTATGGCGGAGTTGCCCAAGAAGCGGAACTAGTCATCGTTAAGTCAGACTTACAAGACGCCCACATTGCTGATGGTATTCGCTACATTTTCCGGGTAGCCAGTGAAATGAAGCGCCCAGTTGTTGTGAATCTGAGTTTGGGTGGACATGCCGACGCTCACGATGGCAGCGACTCGCTCTCAAAAATCATTGACAGTGAAACTGGTCCCGGACGGATTGTTTGTTGTGCTGCAGGTAACGAGGGCAACTACAACATTCACGGTCAAACCATCGTACCTCCCGGTAAAATGGCGACTATGCGCTTTCTCGTTCCAACTAACAACCAATTGGATATAGTTTTATTAAACGCTTGGTATCCTGGTAATAGTCAGTTGGAAGTATCACTGCGTGATACCTTCGGGTTAGTCACCCCTTGGCAAAAAATCGTGACTAACGGGAATCCCGCGCAAGAATATACTTTGCAAAGCTCAAAAGTGCAAGTGGTGACCCCAGGACCAGATCCAGTCAACGGCGACCATAATTTCTTTTTGCAAATTCGTAGTAAAGGAACCCTGCCAGTCATGGGAGGTGTTTGGCAGTTACGAGTACGCAACACTTCATCAACCCAAGCACATCTAGATGTCTGGACAATAGATGACAAGAAATCCGTGTTTTTTACAGGTACTAGTGTAACAGATTCAGAGAAAATTGGTTCTCCAGGAGCGGCTAAAAGTGCAGTGACGGTTGCTTCTTATACTACTAAAATAAAATACACGGATATTGATAATAAACAATTAGAAGCTGGCTTGCACTTAGATACTATTTCTGAATTCAGCAGTCCGGGACCTCTACGTAATGGCGCTCGTAAACCAGATCTCGCAGCACCAGGAGCCATGATTGTTTCCACTCTCTCTTCAGGTGCACATTTTGACCGTTCAAAAATTGTTAATTCTAAGTTTGTTGTTCTAGCTGGTACAAGTATGGCATCGCCCTTTGTCGCTGGCTTGATAGCACTGCTGTTACAGCGCAATCCAAAGCTTGATCCAGCTGGTGTTAAAGACTTACTCCGCAAAAATAGTTCAATTCCCAAACAACAAGCAGGAACCTTCGATAAAAAATGGGGATTTGGGCTGATTAATACATTAAATCTTTGACCGTTCGATAGTCTGTTAAGCGTCATTAGTGCAAATAAACTGGATCATTAAGTCATTGGAAATTGGTAATAATTTCTTCCCAATGACTCATTCTATTATGTTCGGGTAATCACTTAACAATCAAGTCAATGGTTAATGGTTGATGGTTACTCCCTTCCCGCTCCTAAGAATACCGATATAAAAAACCGCACACGCACGCCAAGAAACCCAAGAAAGGAGATCTAGAAGATAGGTAATCTTACACTCCTGTTGGGAGTAATTGCAATCAACCATTAACTAAATAAGGAATGAAGATTAAATAAGATCCATAATTATGGGATCTGCGGCACTGCTGTATAATTCCATTGCGGCAAATAATCGTCAAATACAATCTCCATCATCTGCTTAAATTCATCTGTGACCTTGCGACCAGTCTTGTATATGCCATCTAAGATCGTTGTAAACACCTGAAGCCCTGACTTTGTCT
>JAQYWP010000494.1 GCA_029379285.1 Rhizonema sp. PD38 | reverse complement strand
GTTTAGAAGAAATTATTCTTACTAGTCTTCGCATTCCGCTAACGAGACGGACATTAGTGGATGAAGAAAAGCTGCTGGATCAGCTCGATTACGTCCGGCTTTGTTTGCCAACGGCTTTTCAGGAAGCAGCAACAATCAATGAGCAAAAGGAAGAAATTCTCTTCCAAGCCGAAGAGTACGGACGGCAAATTGTTGACGCAGCGCAAGAGAAGAGAGCGCAAATTTTGGATGAAAGCGACATCCTCAGACAAGCAGAACGAGAAGCTGAACAAATGCGGCGACAGGTGCAACAAGAGTGTGAAGCAATCATGCAAGAAACCTTAGAGGAAATCGACCGTCAGCGGCGTCAATGTCAACAAGAGTTGGATCAAATGCAGGCAAATGCCATCGCTGAAGCTGAAGCCATTGAACAGGGAGCTGATGAATACGCTGATAGTGTCCTCGAAAATATTGAACAACAGCTAGACGATATGTTACGAATTATTCAGAACGGACGAAAACAACTGCATTTAGACTCTTCTCCACGGAATAATTCGACTCCTCCAAAGAAGAAATAGAGGATAAGGAGTTTTAGAGTATTTTTTGGATAGGTATGCTTGAGCGATTGCTGGGTGTATGAGTTTAGCGGTGTTTTTTGGTTGGCGATCAACCACTCTATAATTTCTTTATATAGCAATCTTAAATAATTCGTAAACATTCATATACTTTGTTAGATAGGCAATAGCCATTAAATTTATTGAAACTTGGTTCTGTTAAACATTGTCCACCCTATACTTTGTTGGTAATGGGACTACCTCAACTGTGGTTGATAGATGTGAAAATAGTTCTATAATCCTGGCTAATTTGACTCGCCTGAAAAATTTTCAGCCAACAGAGGAATAATATGCTGACAAGGTTGAAAATTTCTAGTTTTAAAAACCTCGTCGATGTTGATGTCCGCTTCGGACCATTTACCTGTGTAGCTGGTGCGAACGGTGTAGGCAAATCTAACTTATTAGATGCTATCAGGTTTTTAAGTGCGATCACAGATCGTCCTTTAATTGAAGCTGCATTGGCTGTTCGAGATGAAGAGGGTCGAACAGCCGATGTGCGAAGTCTGTTCCATCGGGTTGGAGATGTTTATACAGAGCAAATGTTCTTTGACGCGGAAATGATTATACCAGAAGAAGGAGTGGACGACCTCGGTCAAAAGGCAGAAGCTAGTATTACCTTTCTTCGCTACTCCATAACGCTCGCTTACAGATCGGATGATGGCTTGCGGTCTTTAGGTTCCTTAGAAATAATCAAAGAAGAGTTAGTTCACATCAACCTTGGTGATGCCAAGAAAAACTTATTGTTTCCTCACAGTATTGATTGGCGTAAATCAGCAGTCAAAGGGCGACGAACTTCACCATTTATTTCAACTGAGGACGATAAAGGAAAAACAGTAATTAAGCTACATCAAGACGGCAGAAAAGGAAACACTCTGTCTCGATTAGCCATGAATCTTCCCCGAACCGTACTTTCTGTGGCTAATGCTACCGAAAGTCCAACAGCGTTACTGGCGCGAAGAGAAATGCAATCCTGGCGGCTACTTCAATTAGAACCTTCTGCACTACGACAACCTGACGAATTTACATCTCCGACAAAATTAGATATGGATGGCTCCCACTTAGCCGCAACACTCTATTACTTGGCACGGTTTAACAAAAACCATCCAACAAATGGAATGTCAGATGATGAGGCGGAAGCACGAGTTTATAGCCAAGTTGCTAATCGTTTGGCAGAACTAATTGATGATATTGGCGAAGTAGGGATTGATCGCGATGAACGCCGTGAACTTCTCACATTAATAGTTACTGGTAAAGACGGCACATCCCATCCAGCAAGGGCATTGTCAGATGGAACTTTGCGCTTTTTGGCATTAGCTGTTTTGGAATTAGATCCCCAAGCACAAGGTCTTTTGTGTTTGGAGGAACCAGAAAATGGCATTCATCCAGAACGAATTCCAAAAATACTCCAATTGCTTCAAGACATTGCCACTGATGTTGATGAACCTATTGGCATAGATAACCCACTCCGTCAAGTCATCGTCAACACTCACTCACCTTCTGTAGTGATGCAAGTACCTGATGACAGCTTGTTGGTGGCTGAATTAAAGGAAATGGTCCGTTTATACCAGAGGTTTAAGCGAGTGTGTTTTGGTTGTCTGCCTGATACTTGGCGACAGAAAGATCCTGAAAAAGTGAATGTTGTTCATAAAAACAAATTGCTTGCTTACCTGAATCCGGTAATACTTAGCGAATCAGAACCTGATAGCAATAGCACAAGAAGTCTCCAACAATCAAAAGCAACACAACCCAAGAAACGCCGAGTTGTTGATAGAGAGGATCTTCAACTATTCATTCCCAGATTTCCAGAAGAATCGGCATGACAGAACTTTGTTATACCTTTATATCTAAATTTTATTTATGCCAATTTCCGATACTTCCCGAAAATGATCAAAAGTGAAATCTCGTTGAAAGTGAAGCATGAAAAGAATTTCAAGCGCCAAAATGCGCCGTAGAATCAGTACATTAAACAATCTATTCTGGATTACATTGAAACTGTATTTAGTGGTATAGCAACTGCCTTGGCGGTTGCTATATCAATAATCTGGATTGCCTTTTTTAGTGTTTTTACTGATGCTATCAGCTTAGAAAGGTTTTTAAAGTGAAATTATATGTTAATGCTCGCTTCTTCGCATTGCTCTCTTTGCGCGGTATGACGGTAGTTTGGAATTAATCTGTTGATTTTTAAAACCACCCTGCTGGGTCTCACTTGTAGACACATAACTGCCTGATGAGCAGATAACTTTCATAAACCAAAGGACAAGATAATGGAAGCATCACCAGCTAGAGTTATTCAATATTTCAACGGAGAGAAGCAGAATCTCATTCCTCTGTTCCAGCGACCATATACCTGGACTCAGAACAATTGGCAGACACTTTGGGACGATCTGATGGTGCAGTATGAAGAGGGCGACAAGGGAATCCACTTTATGGGCGCGATTGTCTCCGTCCCAGCGCGCAGTACGCCTGTAGGAGTCAGCAAGTATCTTATCATTGATGGACAGCAGCGCCTCGCAACTGTGTCGATACTTTTATGTGTTTTGCGCGATAACCTTGATTCAAATTCAGCTTCACGGATACATGAAGTTTACTTAACTAATAAATTCCGCGATTTAGAGGACACCTTAAAGTTCGTGCCAACACAAGCAGATCGGGATATGTATCGTGCAATTGCCCTCGACCGCTTGGTTCCAGAAAATAAAAAAGATGTTGGGATGGTGGCTGCCTATCATTTTTTTCAGAACAAGTTGCTCAATAGCACTGATGTTAACGGTGATCCTGTAAATATAGCCAAAGTGCTAATCACTTTAGAGCAATGTCTCCAAGTAGTAATGATTAACTTAGGCGAGGACGACGATCCGTATTTA
The DNA here is from genome assembly GCA_029379285.1 of Rhizonema sp. PD38. Classification (GTDB taxonomy): domain Bacteria; phylum Cyanobacteriota; class Cyanobacteriia; order Cyanobacteriales; family Nostocaceae; genus Rhizonema. The sequence continues at coordinate 3,075 of JAQYWP010000494.1, read as the reverse complement.
ATATTTGAGAGCCTAAATTTCAAAGGCGAGCCACTCACCCAAGCTGACTTGGTGAGGAATTATTTGCTGATGCGCTTCCGCCATTCGATTTCTCCTGACGGAGAGCAGGAGCGGGTTTACTCAAAATATTGGGATCCGCTCGAAAGTACGCTTAAGTCCAGTCTGACTGAATTTCTTCGCCACTATATGATGAAAGATGGAAGTGATATTAAGAAGGGTGGCATTTACGCAGCTATCAGGACAAGATTGAACAGCATAGACTTCAAGGAAATAAAAAGAGTCGAAGATGAAGTTTGCTCCATGCAAAGGTTTGAAACATTTTATGCTAAATTCCTCTTTCCAGAACAAGAAGAGGCGACGAGCATTCGTAACAGATTGCAGAACCTCAAAGACATTAACATAACGACCCCTTACCCGCTCTTACTTCGCTTATTTGATGCCCGCTATAATGAGGATATCAGCGATGTTGAATTAGAGAAATGTCTTGGATTAGTCGAGTCCTTCGTGGTTCGACGTGCTGTCTGTGGAGTACCGACTAACTCGTTAAACAAATTGTTTATTCAGTTAGCAAAATTCCGCAACACTGATTGTTTCCAGTCGCTGCAGCGTTCCTTGTCATTATTTAGTGGTAATCTTCGCTTTCCACTAGATGATGAGTTTGCCTCCGCCTTTATGAATCAACCACAGTATGGACGTGGCTCCACCCGTTTTATACTTTGCTGTCTTGAAAAATCTTTTAAGCACAAAGAACCTGTAGATCTTTCGACAGCAACAATAGAACATGTTTTACCTCAAACACTCAATCACGAATGGAAAAATGAACTAGGTTCAGAACCAGAGAAGGTTCATAATATGCTAGTGGATACATTCGGTAATTTGACTCTGACTGGTTACAATCCAGAAATGGGAAACATCCCATTCTTAGAGAAGAAAGTCAAACTCGAAAATACACATATCGAGTTAAACCGCTGGATTCTTCAGCAGACTAATTGGCAGGCAGCACAAATTAAGGAGCGAGCCGAAAAATTACTGCTCATAGCCAAGAATATTTGGATGTCACCTTAGAAGAGCCAGTGTCATCGGGAAGTCTTGAGCGGAGCGAGTGATATCAAGTTCGGATGTACACTGATTAGTAGATTTGGAATCCGCTATCCCCGAGAAAATGTTTACTACTTTAAATGGGTTTTCAAATCGCCAAGCTTACATCTAGACTAGCATACTTAACATTTATATATCTAGGACTAGCAATTGTTTTAAGAATTAAGTCTCGTCACAAGCGCTCATTGCTCTTGAGATAGTCACACACGAAACAATCATCCAAGCAGTAGCTAGTCCTCCTGATGAGTGGGGAATTACAATGGAAGAACGGGTCGCAATGGTAGAGTACTTGATGAAACGTCAGCAAGAAATGCTAAATGCCCTTTAGGCGAAGAAGTTTGACGGAAGGTGACGCTATGATAAATAGGTACAGCATTATTCAATATGTTCCAGATCCGATAGCAGATGAGCGGATTAATATTGGTGTAGTTGTTTTTAATGAAGATGCTGTCCAAACGCGCTTCCTAACAAACTGGGAAAGAGTTCGCCTTTTTGGGATGGAAGATATTTACTTTTTAAAAGATTTTGCTGATCGCTTACACAAAGCGGCTCTCGACAATCTCATGTTTTCTGGAGACGAACATAGTAAAATTCCTAACCATGAACGGCTAAGGGCGATCGCACAAGGATGGATGAATAGTATTCAGTTCACAGAGCCTCGTGGTTCACTCGATACTTTGGATAGTTTACTAGAAGATACTGTAAACACTTATTTACGCGAGCCTCTGGTTGAATTGAAACCGAATTTATTTTTGGCGAAGGTATTGTTGATGCTATCAGGTTTTTAAATGCAATCACTGGTCGAGCACTCACTCCAGTCCGGAACTATCTTTGTTAGGATTGGTGTTAGTTTTTACACCTTTCCCGTAGTGCAGAGTCCGGAAGACATTAGACTTAAGTTGATTAGACTGAAACAGGAAGCTCAGTCGGTTTCTCCTAATCTCGCATCAAGGTTAGATGAAATGAGGCGTTGGATCAATACAACCACTCTTGTGTCCAACCGCAATAGGTTCCCACACCACGCCCAATTCCTAAGCCAATCTCTGGCATGTAAAATGGTTCTCCCGATTGAAGCACATATTCACCGTTCGTCAGGCGATAAACCTCAAATGGTTGGTGCTTGTCTCGTTGCCAATATTCACTCTTTGTATACTACGTAGTACAGCACCCCTAAATTTACATACTTTTGTTGTTTTTCGTCGTACTCTCCACCATATTTGTGAGAAACACACTCTAATGCCAAAAGAGGTCCGACATAGTTTTCTTCCCACAATACATAGCTGAGTCTTCCTCGCTGTCGTTTACGTCGCTCACCCCAATACTGAGAAATCCATCCGGTATTAACGGTTCTTGATAACGGAGATTGGGAATATAATAAATACCCATATCCACCCCAAAGTACCAGTCCATTCGCTCAGCCCAAATTATCGCTAAGCTTGCTAGTAACAAGTTGGGAAGTAGATTTTGTAATTCATTATCCACAGGGGTATCATCTGAGCTTGGTAGCTTCTCTGCTGTAGGCAGGCGTTCTAGAGAGTTGTAGTCTAACATGGCAACAAGAGTTTTTGGCGCAGGTATTTGTATGTTAACGTCGCAGGCACTGGCTCCAGTTGAGGCGAGGAGCGTGGGTAGTTCCGATCTTAACGTGCTAACTGAATTTTATTTATCTATAAGGTGTACGTAAAATCTTTTACCAACATACCTGGAACCATGCTACCTCCAAGTTGACGACTTTTATATGTTGCAACTTCAGGAATAAATTCTTGAAAGTTGGTCAACTCTAACAAATTTTCTCCCCAGAAGCGATAGAGACTTTCATCAAAACGTAAGTTCTCAATTGGAGAGATGATTTCGCCATTTTCTACCCAAAAGCAGGCATAACGGGTCATACCTGTAATTCTACCAGTCGGGCGATCGCTCCAATTCAAGTAATGCAAATTAGAGACATATAATCCGGTATCCAAAGTAGGAAGAATC
>JAQYWP010000493.1 GCA_029379285.1 Rhizonema sp. PD38 | reverse complement strand
CACTACTAGAATCATTCGACTAAGTAATGACTCTTGCTGTCAATTACATTACCGAAGATGATGCCCTCGGTTAGTTCAATCACTGTGGTCTATTTACGTAAAACTCGCGGGAGAGAAACTTCTCTCGCGAAGTCTGCCGGGGGAAGCTTCCCTTAGGCAGTAGCTTTGACGCAGACTTTACCTGAAAATTGCTGTAACTTGTAACCAATGCTCTAACTCCAAAAATTCACAAATTGATTTTGGAAACCGTCTTACTTACAGAACCGAGAATCTAGAAAGGATATAAGCATGGTTTATACAGCAGTTAAATTCATTGCCCATTGTATTCATACTGCACCAAAAGCACTTGTTAATGTTCAAGAAAAATATGTAGGCTTATTCTAATGAAATTACTGCGATTCTGGTATTATTGGAATTGCCAGATATCACATGATCTATTATTACTATTGATGAAATGTAAACACAAATCGAAATTGCTAAAAAGATCATTGACTTGAAAGCTGATTAGGGGTGAGGTTATGCCGATATTTAGGTTAATCGAACGGACATGATATAATCCCCCAGTTATCGGTCGAGCTATCCGAAAACATTGGGGAATTGAGAACGAGGCTCATTGGACACTTGATTGTACATTTGCGGAGGATGCTTGTCGCATTCGTTCAAACCATAGTCCACGAAATTTTGCTCTTTTAAGACGCATTGAGAGCAATGCTCAAGGGTCGTGAACAGTCCTACAAACGTAGTATCCGTCAAAAAAGGAAACGCACTGCTATGGATAACAATTGTATGATTCACGTTCTCAATTGTTGTTTCACATCTAAAATGCTGCCATACCAATAGTCCCCTGATGCTTTCTTGTTTTGTCGAAAAAGGCTTGCTCAAATCTCTTTAACAACAACGTACAGACTCATCTTATGATCTAGCATCTATCCGCGTATTGAGCCACCGAGAAAATATAAGAAATTTAAAAATATGGATAAGAAAAACGACTATAGTCAATACCTTAAACAGACCTTCTCTGGACTGATTGACCGACTCGATTTGTCAGACTTGCAAAAAGACTTTATGAAAAATCGCTGGCTCGACCAAGTCATGTGGCTGGAGGGACAAAGCACTAAAGTACGCAATCGCTATTACAGACTCAGAATGATTACCATTGTTGGCGGGGTAATTGTCCCGGCACTAATCGGTTTTCAGAAGGGAAGCCAGAAGTTCCAGGAAATAGTTAGCTGGTCGGCTTTAGGCTTAAGTCAGGTAGTAGCCGTTTCTGCTGCGGTTGAAGAGTTTTTTGGTTATGGTGACAAGTACCGCAGCTATCGCAATACTGCTGAAGGCTTGAAAATTGAGGGGTGGCAGTTTTTCCAAATGGCTGGCTCCTATCATCAATATCATACCCACTCCGATGCCTACACAACTTTTGCTGATCGCGTCGAACAGTATATTCAGCAGGACTTACAGGGCTTTGTTTCTCAGTTAGCAGGACGGCAAGAGGAAAGCAAGAAGCAGACTAAAGAAACAGCCACACAGAATATTGAACATGCCCTGTCCAAGCTCAATGAGCAGTTACAGCTACAGGCGGAGTCTCAAGCGCAACTTAAGCAACTAGTAACTGAGAAGCAGCATCCGGAAGCCTCTAGTCAGCAGCTGGAACAAAATCGCTCTAATCCACAACAGAGCGATGACGAAAAACCTGCAGAGCAGGCAGCTCAAGTAACTTCAGATAAGCAACCTGACTCAAGTCCTGTTGGCAATTTATGGCAACAGGATGAAGAAAATCGCGACAGCACCAGCCTCAACGTTGGTTCAGTAGAGTATTTGAGTGCGAACGAGATTCTGGCTAAGATTAAGAGCAATCCTATAAGCCGTAACGGTAGGGCACCAAACAAGCTCATTGAAGCTAAACAAGCCTCCACAAGGCTACCTGTATGTGGAGTTGAGTTAATTAAAGAATTTGAAGGTTGCTATCTCGATGCATACCCTGATCCACTGACCAATGCGGAACCAATCACAATTGGCTGGGGTTCGACCAAGAAACGTGACGGTAGTCCGTGGCAGCTTGGAGAGAGAATTTCTCAACAAGTAGCTGATGAACTGTTGATGTATCAGTTGGAAACAAGCTACTTACCCGATTTAGAGAAAATACCTTGCTGGAACGACCTCAACCGTAACCAACAAGGAGCATTACTTAGCTTTGGCTACAACTTGGGGAGCAAATTTTACGGGACCTCTAATTTTGGGACAATGACTAAAGTCTTAAAGAATCGTGATTGGGATAATATCCGCGAAACTTTCATCATGTATCGTAATCCTGGATCAAATGTTGAGGAAGGACTTAGGAGACGAAGAGTAGCTGAAGCTGAACTATTCCTGAAACCCTACTCCTAATAGTCTAGTATTTAAATTTTGAGGAATTAAGTTAGCGTAAACAGTAGAGAATCACAATCAATCTACTTCAGTAGACGGAAAATGAAGGCACTCACCACAGGACACAATTATGATTCATAATAGCAAAAAGTATTTGATCGACGTAGACAAAAGAGGGCAAAATGTTGCGATTAACATTTCTGTGGAAATAGAAATGAGTCCCGAGCTAGTTGATATGATGTTGCGTGACCTAAGAAACAATGTCCAAGACTTTAGTGAAGCCCGCATCCTGTCTGAAATCATCCGCGACCCTGTCATCATCTATATTCTCTGCCAACGCATAGAACAGGTGAAAAATCAAGATATTAGATATCAAGAAACGGAGCATGAAGACCTGAGCAATCAACAGCCAAGAACTTCACAATGGAGCTTGCACACAGCAAGCTAACAACTAACAAAATTGTGCAGTTCCCTACTTATTTATAATAGTTACAAGCAGAGATAACAAAAATGGTTAATACTGTATCTATTGAAGAAAAATATACAGAACTATGGCGTGACTGCAAAGTGCAATCAAATCTCTTGCCAGAGTTAGAAAAAATTGCTGAGAAGCTGTATTATGATCGCGGCTTTTACGAACAAATTGAGTGGTACTATCCCAACTTACCTTGGTATTGGGCAGGAATCTTACACGCTAAGGCGAATTTCCAGAATTCTACACAATTCTTAGATCAAATCACGCACAAGTTGAGTAAGATTCAGGGCGAACAGATACCAGCAAAGCTCTGTGCTCGCTTACTCGCCTTCGATGCGTGCAACGACTTCCAGGGCAAAGATAGCGAGGGAATTACGCCGTTTGTTTGGGCAGGGACTAATCACACCGATACTACTGATTCGGCTGCTGGTTGTGCGGCTATTTTGTACTTTCTGCAAGCGATAGGACTCAAAGATGACCAGACCGAGGGGGGGCAGTTTAATCTCAAAGTGACTTCTGACACGGTGTTTAAAAGCTGCTCATTGCCCTCTAACAAGCTCGGGGCATCGGAAAAAGCCACTGTCAAAGCGGGGAAACAGTTAGAAATTACCGAGGTGGCGATCGCAGACGCTCAGCATCTCCGAGTTATGCTCAAGGCTCCAATCCTGAATCGGCACATTTGGTTTATCTATGGTGGGCATGTCCAGATTGACGGCAGCAACATCGCAAGAGTCACGACCAAGCCTAAAACTCTAGAAGAGAAAATCGTTGCCTATTGCGAGAAGAAGGGCTACAAAATTGACAAAGAAACTGGATACAAAAATATTATTTACATCGAAGGCATGAATCCGGACGGAACGCTCAATAACAACGACTTCAATGTCTGGAACGACCTCCGCATCGTGATTGAGTTTAAAGACAGCAAGCCTAAAATGATTGGCTGTTGGGAAGCCACGACAAACCCAGGTAAGTACTATACGTATAATCCCATGAACTCCAAAGGTGCGGCGATTATCGCCTTCGGGCAATACAAAGCATGGCAGGTAGGGACCCACGGACAGGCTTGTCCCCATGAAGCTCTTGTGCAAACTGGTGGTCCGGTCACTGTCCATCGTGATACAAATCGGTCAGGCACGCGCGATGCAGGTGACTCCATTGACTCAGGTGAGTTTGGCATTAACCAACATTGGGGCGGTGATAGCCCTAAATCCGACATAGGAAGATGGAGCGCTGGCTGTCAGGTAGGCAGGACAAAACAGGGACATCGTGAATTCATGGCTATCATCAAGTCAGACCCACGCTACCAAGCTGATCATAGTTTCACCTTCACTAGTACCATTATTGATGGCAAAGACCTCCTAGCACAGTTCCCTGCAAGTTGATGTGAGCGCAATGCGATTTTGTGGGATGAACCTCAACTGGATGCTCCCACATCAACCAACTTGCAGCACTACCTGAAACTGTTAAGAGTTCCCTACCCTCACCAGAAGACTTATTCAGCAAGCCCTAATTAGAAAGTAAATGTGTAATTGTTTCAGTTAACTTCTCCAATCCTGCTTCTAAGTCAATTGTTTGCAACTTACCAGAAGCCGCTAATTTTTCAGCACGTTCATCTGTAGCTTCTCCGTGCAATGCACAGACAAGTTTATCGGCTGTTCTACCACTGCCAGCTATTACCATCACCAACCGTCCAGCAATAACGCTATTGGCGGCATCTGTAAAGGTAATTTCTCCACCATTTATTAGTACTGTCACTGAGGGAGCACCACCAGATAGAATAGTTGCTACTTGTACAATCCAAGGAGATTCATCACCCCAATTACTGCCAGGGACTAAGACAAAATGAGTGTGATGTGGTTCTAAGGGAGTAGTATCATCAATCGCTCCATTTTGATTGGGTAGAATGACTTTTGCTGTTGGCGATACACCAATAAGCGGAAATTGAGCATTAGTTTGGTTACGAGCATGACCAATTAATTGCATAACTCCCGCATCAGTACCGCCATCGACAACATATGCTCCTAAATTTTGAGCAATTGGGGCTAAAACTTCCACAAACAAGCTTTGAATACGCACAAACTCTGCTTCGCTAATCTTACTTGCACCACCGACAATGACTAAAACTGGACGCGAACCAATAAGCCCCATTTGCTTAAGCACATCCGACAATTCTGCTGGTTCAGCTACCTTAACTGCTGTTGCTGTTTGCCCTTGATTAAAAGTCAGTGTAAAAAATTCTTTCATGCCTTGGACTAGAACTGTAAATAGTCTCACTTAATTATTCCATAAGTCATTGGCTTTGTTATAAATATTTCATTAAAATTAAATAACTACTAGTATTTTTGTGTATTTATTTATTTGACAAAAAACATAACAAGTTCATTTAAATTTTATATTTATAAATATTAAAAATTATACATTTCCATGATTTATTTAGTACATTATTATACAGGATCGCGTTATGTCGTAGTTGCACTTTATAACAATTACAAGCTTGCTCTTATCATACGAGTCTATGACTGTCGTTTTCTCGATCTCTTGGGTAAAAGCGAGGAAGTAGTCATGCCTTTTGGTGTCATTACGCTCAAACACGTCTCACCGCTTTTATCGGGGATACAGGACGTAGCTCACTTGTAGTGATAAAACCCAGAGAGACAAGAGAAGTAGTCGCTGATGAAGGGCTACTACGCTACAAAATTCGTCAATTTATGCATCTATCAGCTAAATATTATTTCTGAAAAATAGTGTAACTGAATTACTAAAGTATCAAAATGAAAAAAAGAAAATATTTTGATTGGGTCAAGCTTTTTTACTTAGTAGAAAGAAAGACAATAATTCAAATTGCTGTAGTGATTCTAATTACCAGTACTCCATCTCACGCACAAATCAAGCCGGACGGGACTTTGGGCACAGAGAACTCGCTTGTTACTCGTAATGTCACTGTTAAAGGAAGTACTGCTGATTTGATCGAAGGTGGCGCACAAAAAGGAAGTAATCTGTTCCACAGCTTTTCAGATTTTAATGTCAACAATCGGCAACGGGTTTATTTTGACACCCCCCCAGGGATTAAAGATATCTTCACTCGTGTGACTGGCAAAAGCGCTTCTAATATTTTGGGAACACTGGGAGTAGATGGTGCCGCCAATCTCTATTTACTCAATCCTAATGGCATTCTTTTTGGACCAAATGCTCAGCTAGATATTAAGGGTTCGTTTTTTGCTACCACAGCAAACAGTTTTAAATTTTCTGATGATAGTGAGTTTAGAGCCACTGATCCCCAAGCACCACCTTTATTAACAATGAGTGTTTTTAAAGGTGTGCAATATGGTTCACAGCCAGCAAGTATTACTAATCAGGGGAATTTATCAACTGGAGAGGATTTGACATTAAAAGCAGGGAATTTAGAGTTACAGGGACAACTTCAAGCTGGTAATGATTTAACTTTAGAGGCACCTGGATCGGTGCTACTAACAAATAGTACAATCGAAACCACTTCGACAAAATATAATTATGGGGAGATTCTTATTTTTGCTGGGAATTTGGATATAGAGAAAACGACGTTGACGGCTGACAAAACCGCTCAGAATCATGTAGCAGGCGATATTATTCTAGAAGCTAAAAAGGCGATTTCTATAAAAGATAGCACCATTTCCGCTGAGGGAAATTATGGACGCGTTTTTATCAAAGCTGACAACCAAGA
>JAQYWP010000492.1 GCA_029379285.1 Rhizonema sp. PD38 | reverse complement strand
TTTAGACACTATCAGTACTTAAATATAAGATGCCAACTTTATCACAAATTCATGATGAAAATAAGGCTTAAAAAAATGTGTATAACGTTCAGTCTCTAAGGTTTACAAGTCCTATTAAATACTCTTTTTTCGTAGTTTTACTGAGGATTATATTGTTTTCATAAAGTCAATCAACTAATGCTTGTAATTGCCGCATCTATCAGCTTAGTATTTGTTTTTAATAATTGCGTGTAATTTATAACACAAGGGTGAGATAATGTTGACTGAGAAAATCATGACAGCAACAGCCTTACAGAAAGTTGCAAGTAAAGGATCCAATGTTAAGAAAGATTTAACGAGTTTGGATAAACTGAGAAAAAACTTCACAAAAGCTACAGGCATAGCAGCAGCGATCGGGATTGCAGCTTGTCTATTTCCGGCAACTGCTCAAGCTCAAATATCTCTATTTCCAAATCCAATTGCAAATCCAATTCTACCACTGGACACGCCACTCCTCCAGTTTTCTGGGAATTCGGATGTTCTGTCAAATGTTCGTGTTAGCTTTCTTTTAAACCCCTCTGTTGAAAACACGAACAGCCAGGATCCTTATCTGGGAGTGTTCCCTGGAGCTATTCTAAACTTTACCGACACTAGTAATAGTAATCCCGCCAACACTCTCACTTTTTCGTCTGGAACTCTGACAGCTTCTAGACTTACAACCGATCCTAATACTGGCAATTTCACAGGAGTGGGTAATTTCTCCGGATTTGAGTATGGCTATTCGACTATCAGCGATAATACTACTGCTGGTAATTTTAGCAGCAATAGCGGTTTGAGGTACGATGTTACATTTGACAATAGCCCAGAAAGATTAACTTTGTTCATTCCTTCCACCGATCCTAACTTGAGTAATTCCCTATCCGGTTTAATTACTTCTTTAGGCACAAGTCGATATAGTGAACTACAAGGAGTGGTAACTCGTCCCGATGGGAGCAATGAACGGTTTTTCGTCGCTAACCCAGCTATCCCAAACCAACAATCTAGACGACCTTTCCGTGTAACCCTTGCCACTGTCCCCGAACCAACTGCTACAGCTAGTCTGCTTACAGTCGGAGCTTTGGGTGCAGTATCAGTGCTGAAACGGAACCGGAATGTGAGGAAATCAGTTTAACTGATTGTCAGGAAGCCCATATCACCATAATCTTAAGATTATGGTGATAATTTACTTTATGAAAACCTGCCTTTCTCAATTGTGCATCTTGAGTGGAAGTGCCTTGTTTTGGCTGTTAAGTTTGTACCCTGTAACAGCACAAATCGTTCCAGATAGAACGCTGACTAACAATTCCATCGTTACACCCAATGGGAACAGGAGTATTATCACTGGCGGAACGCAAGCCGGAAAAAACCTGTTCCACAGCTTTAGAGATTTTTCCGTTCCTAATAGTAGCGAAGCTTTCTTTAACAATCTTTCTGATATTCAGAACATCATTACTCGAGTAACAGGTGGCTCTATCTCTACTATTAATGGTTCAATCCGAGCTAACAGTGCAAATCTATTTTTTATCAACCCTCATGGCATCATTTTTGGACCAAATGCCAGTTTGAATATTGGAGGTTCGTTTGTAGCGAGTACAGCGAGCAGTATAAGGTTTGCTGATGGCACAGAATTTAGCGCCATCAATCCTCAAGTCACCCCTTTGTTAACGGTAAGTGTCCCGATAGGACTGCAATTTGGCTCAAATCCAGGAGATATTGTTAACCAATCCCAGGCAAGTCTGAATGGAGCAGTTAATAGTAATATTCCACCTGGTCCTGCTGGACTTCAAGTTCCAAGTGGCAAGACTTTGGCACTGGTAGGCGGTAATGTTTCCCTTGATAATGGCAATTTAACCGCAGCAGGTGGAAGAATTGAGCTAGGTAGTGTTGAGACGGGTTTGGTTAATCTCACTCAGACTCCACAAGGCTACGCTTTGGGATATACAGGCATTCAGAACTTCCGAGATATTCAACTCTCTAGTGCAGCTACAGTTGATGCAAGCGGTGCGGGCGGTGGCGCTATTCAGCTTACAGGCAGGAACATCAACCTTACGAGTGCCCAAATTTTTTCTACCACTCGAGGTGCTCTCCCAGGAGGAAATCTGACAATAAACGCTGCTGAGTCAGTATATTTAAGAAATACTGGATTATCTACTTTGACTTCTGGTGCTGGGTCTGCTGGTGACTTGACACTCACAACTAAGAGTTTAAGAATTGAAGGTGGTGCCGCAATTTTATCTGGAACCTTAAATACTGGTAGAGGAGGAAATCTGACAGTAGACGCTGCCGAGTCTATAAATTTGAGTGGAAGTAACTCTCGATTATCTACTTTGACTTCTGGTACTGGGTCGGCTGGTAACTTGAAACTTACAACTAGGAGTTTAGGAGTTGAAGGTGGTGCCGTAATTTTCTCTCAAACCTCAGGTACTGGTACAGCAGGAAATGTGACTGTAGACGCTGCCGAATCTGTAAACTTGAGTGGAAATAACACTCAATTATATACTGTGACTTCTGGTACTGGGTCAGCTGGTAACTTGAAACTTACAACTAGGAGTTTAGGAGTTGAAGGTGGTGCCGCAATTTCCTCTCCAACCTTAGGTACTGGTAGAGGAGGAAATCTGACTGTAGATGCTGCCGAGTCTGTAAATTTGAGTGGAAATAACACTCAATTATCTACTGCCACTCGTGGTGCTGGGTCTGCTGGTAACCTTAAACTTACAACTAGGAGTTTAGGAGTTGAAGGTGGTGCCGCAATTTCCTCTCAAACCTCAAATACTGCTGCTGGTACAGGAGGAGATGTGACGGTAGAGGCTGCCGAGTCTGTAAACTTGAGTGGAAATAGCACTCAATTATCTACTGTGACTTCTGGTACTGGGTCGGCTGGTAACTTAACACTTACAACTAGGAACCTAACAGTTGCAAGTGGTGCACTTATAGCAACTCCTAGTAACGGTCAGGGTCGAGCAGGATATTTACTGGTGAAAGCAACGGATGCTGTAGAATTATCAGGAACAAGAGCCAATGGTCTGCCCGGTGGCTTGTCTGCTCAAGTTACGGCAAGAGGCAATGGTGGAAATCTGACGGTTGAAACTGGACAACTGACCATTCAAGATGGAGCAGCTATAGATGCTTCAACTTTTGGGGCGGCTCAAGCCGGGAACGTGTTCGTTATAGCAAGAGATATAAAACTGGCGGGATTTACAACACGAAACGGAGTAGTCCAGCCCAGTGGGATTTTTGCTCAAGTTGCCTCTAGTGATCAGCCCATAGAGAATGCGGGCAGTGCCGGAAAGCTGAACATTGAAACTCAACGACTAACTGTCCTGAATGGAGCGCAGATCTCTGCGGCTGCTCGTTATGGGGGAAGTGGGGGAGATTTGACAATCAACGCCTCAGATTCGATTAGACTGAGTGGCACTTCACCAATCGTTACTTTGGACGGCGGTAGGAGTGGTATTTTTGTTTCTGCTCAACGAGAAGCTACGGGTAATGTTGGAAATCTCAATATTACTAGCAGACATCTCTCTGTCGAGAATGGGGCAATCATCTCAGCTAATAATCTCGGCACAGGTTCTGGCGGAACTTTGACTGTAAAAGCTGCTGAGTCAGTGGATGTGATTGGTAAAGTAAACATTAATTCTACGTCCGTGCCCAGCAGTTTGTCCGCAGTTTCTCGAGCTTCTGGAGAAGCTGGCGACTTGAATATTACAACCCCTCGTTTAAATCTCCAAAATGGGGCAGAAGTGAGTGTCAGTGGTTTAGGTTCAGTTCCTGCAGGCAATTTGATTGTAACAGCTAACGATATCCGCCTCAACCAAGGAAGTCTCACTGCGATAAGCAACGCTGGAGGAGGAGCCAATATCAAGCTAGAAAACGTAAACTTATTGTTGTTGCAAGATCAAAGTGTAATTTCCACCCAAGCTTTCAACACTGCTAATGGGGGCAATATAAATATCGGTGCTCGAAATGGTTTTGTGGTTGCCGTTCCCGGACAAAATAGTGACATTATTGCTAATGCTAGGGGTGGTCCGGGTGGAAACATTAGCATTACAGCAAGCGATATCTTTGGAATTGAGGAGCGAAGCTCAAATCCACCAAACACTACTAACGATATTGATGCTAGCTCTCAATTTAACCAACAAGGTACGGTAACTATTAATAGACCCGAGATTGATCGTGTTCGGGGATTAGTAGAGATGCCTCAGGTTTTTTTTAAAAATATCCCACCACCAATTGCCTCTAACTGTGTTGCCTTTGACAATGGAGACAATAGCTTCATAGTCACCGGACGTGGAGGCTTACCCCCGAGTCCTGACGACTTCCTCAGTAGTGATGTAGTGTGGTCAGATACTCGATTACCTGGGACAACAGTGCTGCATAGTTCAAAGACACCCACAGCCAAATCACACTCAAAACCAGAAGTCATGGCGATCATTCCCGCTACTGGTTGGGTGTTAAACGACAAGGGGGAAGTCATACTCATCTCCGCTGCGTCCAACGCTACTAGTTTGGGTTTCACTCCTGCTAGCTGCCCTAGACGATAAAGGGAGAAATTCAAAATAATTTCTCCCTTTATCTGGTGGCTTTCGCCTTTAATCACTTTATGATTTTTTATTCTCTGCAAAGTCGTTAAGTAATTTTACCAGAAGTCTACAGAGAATATTTAGGGACAGTCCTACATCAACACAGTGCGAAAGCATCAAAATTGCTTTTCCCTACTCCTTATTCCCTAAGTTAACAGTTGCAATATAAATCGCTTCTGAACCATCGGTGAATCCGACACAGAAGGCAATTTGATTTTTACTCATACTCTGTTGTCCCAAAAGTAAACCTTGATCAAACTGTGGAACTGATGAACTCACGGTTTTACCGTCCAAGGAATCACCTGTCGCGATCACCTTTGTTAACGAACCGCTAAGGTTTGTGTAAATCCCTTGAGAAGAACTGTTAGCGCCTAAGAAAGCTATATTCCCTTTGTTTAAGGAAAGAGATCTAAAGGACGTGAAGTTTCCTGTCCCGTTGGGGATAGGCGTATTCAAGTCAGCAATAGCTCTGAGCGAACCATCTAGATTTGTGTATATTCCTTGTTGAGAGGGAGGTTGGTTGATAGTTTCTCTCCTCTCGCCAATAAAAGCGACACTTCCATTCTCGGAAGACAAGCTGGTGAAATTAGTAAAGTTTCCCGTACCCCCAGGTATAGCTGTGTTATTGTCGGCGATCGCATTCAGTGTACCGCCTAGATTTGTGTAAATACCTGCAAGAGAAACTCCATCAGAATTTCCAAAGCCGATAAATGTCACACTGCCATTACTGAGAGACGGGTTGCTAAAGCGAGTAAAGTTTCCTATGCCGCCCGGTATTGGTGTGTTCATGTCAGCGATCGCACTTAATGAACCACCTAAATTTGTGTAGACACCTTCTATCGGTAAACCCAATCCAGAACGTAGAAATGCGACACTTCCGTTGTCGATTGAAGGTGCGGTGAGATAACCAAAGTTTTCTGTACTACCTGGTACGGGTGTATTTAAGTCAGCGACTACCTTCAGTAAACCACCAATATTTGTGTAAATACTTTGCGTTGGAGAACCCTGCGTGAGACTTCCTGCAAAAGCTAAACTGCCATTTTTGAAAGAAGGACTGTTTAAAGAAAAGAAATTTCTTGTAGCGCCTGGAATTTGTGTCCTGGTATCGGCAAGGACATTAAGTGAACCACCTAAATTAGTGTAGATACCTAATACACCTTGTGGACCGACTTCCTGAAAAGGTTGAGTAGAAAGAATTCCATTTGCTAAAAATGCGACGATTCCATTATCTAAGGAAGGAGCATTACCAAAGAAATAAGTGAATTTACTTGTTTTTGTTCCATTTGGCACAAGATTGTTTGTATCAACAACTTTAGTAAAACTGATGTCGATAGTTTGGGCTTGACTACTTGCTTGTAGACAAAAGGATAAGGCAACCAGCCCACCCACTACACTTCCGGTTCTTTGCAAAGCTTTTTTCTTTGAATGCGTTTGGTCAGAAGACTGTATCTTAGCTTGTTTAAAAAAAGACATTCTAACTGCCTCACCACTTAATAGGAGAACTTTCTATACAAATTTATATGAATTTGGTGCAATTTGAACAAAAATTTCTTTGGCTCATATTTTGTACTTTTCTCAACTGTATGGTGGGCACTGCTTACCATCACTTTGTGCAATTTCGTAGAACACACAGATCAAACTCTTATAACCCTCCACCCGCCACTTAATCAAAACTTATACCTTGTTAACGCCAGAACCCTCATTCTTTCGTTGAGGCGAGGAAATTAATCAAAACTGCTTATAATACCTCTTTTTTCACCCAAGCCAGGTAAAGTTTGCCACAATATTGCTCAGTTAATGATAATTGTAGGTTGGGGAGCCACTTGCGGTGGGCGGGTTTCCCGACTGTGTAATACCAAATCTATGTGAATCTGCATAAAATAATTCTTTGTCTAGCAGGAGTTTTAACTGTCCTATTCTGTGCATCTTCATAAAAAATTGGT
>JAQYWP010000491.1 GCA_029379285.1 Rhizonema sp. PD38 | reverse complement strand
GGTCAGTAAACTCCTTATGCAAGTTTATTGTTTCAGTAAAATAATCTTCTGTAAAGCTTGAAAGTTTGACTAGCTCTACCTCTTGTATCAATTGAGGGGTCTTAAAGTATCGGACAGTCGCTTCAAACTCAGTCTCATTAATAATAGTCGAGTCTATGCAATGTGTACCCATTAACTCATTAGGATTCTTGAAGTCAATTGGACTTAAAAAATGGTCAACTTCTAGTTTTTGTTGATTAGGATAAATTAAAATCAACATACTCTCATTGTTTGTAATATATAGCAGCACTAGTTTTCTCCTTTAATTCTCAGGCTCAGTATTGATTGTGCATTCCCATTGGAGTAGATCATCTCACCGTTTTCAGAAAAAGCTATAGTGCAGCCATTATTGTCAAGTTGTGTCACACGGTAGTTGCACTTACCACTACGTTTAACGGCAGCAGCCATCAAATGCACTCCCAGTGTTGGTTTACCATTGATGATGTGAATGCCACACATTGAAGCAATTGTGGGGAATCCTAACTCTAAACCCGCTAGCACTTTGACTCCACATTGGGCGGCTTCCTTACTGTCGGAAAAATAGCCACTCTTGGCAAGCATAGCTGAAAGGCGAGAGAGGTCATCAATAGTGCGAATTGCAAAATGACCCAAAACCTTTTGTGGTGTAATATCGCTCATGTTATTACTACGTGTTGAATAAAGTGAAAGATTGGGGACTATTAACGAGTCCCCAAAGGGTTTTATGCAGCTAAAAAGCAGTCAGATTGTGGCTCATACTGTTTTAGTAACTCCCATTCAACACTCGTTAGTTGGTCAAAGGGCAAATCAAGCAATTCTTCAAGTGAGGCGCTTTGTTCATCAGTTGCTTGGGTTTCACTCTCTGAAAGCAAGTTCAAACGCGATTTTGTATTCAATGTCTACAGTTTTTTTGTAAACCTTGGTCACGTTACAGGAATCAGTCGGAGCGCCCTGATGATTTACAACGATAACCGTGCTAAGGCACAGGGAAAAATTACGACCTTGCTCGAAGACTTGGATAGATTTACTGCCTGACGAAATTACGCCAAGGCGAAAATCAGAAACAGATTAGATGTAGACAAGACTTACCCAACGATACACTAATCTTAGAATCTCAAGATTAACAAGAGTAGAGGTAAAAATTCAATGACAGCTTTGATAATAATACTTGGATTGTTAGTAATTATAGCAATTGGATTTGCTTTTTCTTTCGTGTTTAAGTACGCAATTAGAGAATATAGCTTCAACTTATTAGGTATTGGTTGGTTATCACTTATTCCCCCAGCATTGGCATCCATAGGGTTTTTCATTTTTGGAAGAGATTATTTCAAAGCTTTACAGCAAGGAAATCTTGACGTTGTTGTATCATTAGGCGTGGCTGTTATGGCATTCATAGGAATTTTTATATTTTTTTACCAAAAAACAAATTTATGGATTGCATTATTTACAATGTTAGTTGCGCCTTTGTGTTTGCTCATATGTATTTTATACCTGATAGGGCAGGCTAATGCTGATCGTCAAGGTTTTGCGCGGTCAAGAAATACCTTGACAAACAGACAGGATAACGACTCTAGCAATTTTTGGGGGTAAAATGAGGGTTTCTTTCACCAGAGGCAAGGTAGAGGTTGAGCTGAGATATGTGCCGAAGCATTAAACCTCTTGTTTGAAAAACATGGTGAAAAACCAATAGCTTAATAGTCATTGATCAACACGCAGATAATCAAGCTGAAGACAGCATCGTTATGGATAACTTACCTGCACAGAAAGTCGATGGCATGCGGCAATTAACCCTTGGAACATGGCGACAAGACAGTTTTTCTAACAATTCCGCCACTCCATAAAAAATCGCTCTTTATCACTATCCACCACTCTAAATCCCATACGCTTGTACAGGGATTTTGCTGGATTGACTCGCATCACGTTTAATTGAACCACAATACCGTTTGCTGCTGCATGTTCTAATAATTTACGCAGGATTTGAGTACCAAACCCTTTGCCTTGATAAAGAGGCAGAATAGCGAGGTAGTTTAGAAATAGAGCTTTCTCATCAAGCACGACTGAAATGACTCCAATATCTATTCCTTGATAACAGACAATTTCAAAGGGTAAGCTGTCGAAATCTTCCCGCATTCCAGCCCATTGAATTTCTTCAAACCAACCCCATGTCTGTTCAACATATGAATAGAAAGTTTGTCGATGTAAGTTGTAGATGAAATCGAAATCTGAAGCTGTTGTTTTTCTAGTTTGTAGGCAACTCATGACATACCCTAAAGGCTCATCCAAACTTACGCCAATTTAGTAAATCAACCTCCGGCTGGTTGAAACCCCTGAAATTATTCATTATGGGGAAAACCAGACAAACAAAGTAATTATTATTTTGTCTGCTTCTCTATTTGAGAACCGCGCTCTATTCTTCTACCTGATGGTTTCCAGTCGTTGGGTTTTCATCAAATTTGTGGAGGAGATCACCTAACTATATACGGGAGTATCCCATAGAGGAAGTTAGGTGAGTTGAATTAAAGCTATAGCGCTCTTATTGTTTACAGTTCTAGGTTTTATTTTACTGGCATAAAGGTTGCTGTCTTCATACTAACTTTATACATCTGGATGAAAATTTTATTTTTGGAAATCACTTAAGCCTTATTTTAAACAATAGACATAAAAGTGAAAATTAATTATGCATTCATTGAAATCCTTAGTAGGGGCGAACGGACCTTTGCTCCTACATCATTTCTCTTAATGTCTAATGAAATAACGGCGTTGCATAAATACGGGATGATTTAGCGGCTGAAACTATCAATAGTTCATCCAAAAAGGGCTAAATATCCCATAATTCAGCAATGCCTGAAATAACAATGCAGGCAAATAATTAACATCTCTTAAGTTTGTTATATATCTATAATATAAGGATAAGTCCTATGGATATAACTCTAAGCTCTACGACCACCTCCCAATTATTCCCATGTACACCTGTGTTCGGGGGTAATGTGCAAGACTTACTTAGTGTTGGTGCATTACATGTAAATCCCTGTGCCATCATTACAGTGAACAGTATTACCGATGCGGTAGACGACTCAGCGTCAGGTGTCACTACCTTGAGGGATGCCATTAATCAGGCAAACGCTGACACAGGTTCCGACTTGATTGTGTTTGATCGCTCTTTGTTTTCCAGTCAACAAACTATTCGCTTGAGTTTGGGAGAACTAAACATTACCCATAACTTGGATATCATTGCGCCACGCGACTCGTTAACAGGGGGGGATTTAGTGACAGTAAGTGGAAACAATTCTTCACGGGTGTTTGAGATTGGTACGGGAGCAACAGTAACTCTATCGGGATTGATTGTTGCAGATGGTAGTGTGATTGGGGACAATGGTGGCGGAATTAAGAACTCTGGTATGCTTACCTTAGACAGCAGTATTGTTCGCAATAATTCTGTAAACAGTGGTAGTAGCTTCTCTGTTGATGGTGGAGGTATATATAACACTGGTATCAGTACGATAAATAACAGTACCATTAGCGGCAATTCAGCAACTCAATATGGTGGCGGCATCTATAATTCTGCCATTGGCACCAGTACGGTAAACAACAGTACCATTAACGGAAATTCCGCAGCTATCAGTGGCGGTGGCATTTATAACGTTGATACCAGTACGGTAAATAACAGTACTATTAGCAATAATTCAGCAGGACTTGGCGGCGGCATATATACTCTTGGCACCAGTAGGATAGATAACAGTACTATCAGTGGTAATTCGGCTGGTATTGGTGGCGGCATCTATACCTTTAGCACCAGTAGGATAGATAACAGTACTATCAGTGGTAATTCGGCTGGTATTGGCGGCGGCATAGAGAACCTTGGCATCAGTACGGTAAACAACAGTACTATAAGCAGTAATTCGGCAACTCAATATGGTGGCGGCATAGATAACATTAGCATCAGTACGGTAAACAATAGTACCATCAGTGGTAATTCGTCTTTCAGCAGGTTTGGCGGCGGTGGCATCTATACTGGGAACAATGGCACCAGTACAGTAAATAACAGCACCATCAGTGCAAATTCGTCGTCCAGTTTGGGTGGAGGTATATATATTTATAATGGTACTAGTACAGTAAACAACAGTACCATCAGCGGTAATTCGGCTATAAGTGACGGCGGCGGCATTTATAATAACTTTGGTACCAGTACGGTAAACAACAGTACTATCAGTGGTAATTCGGCTACAAATAATGGCGGCGGCATCTATAACAATTACTCTGGCACCGTAACGCTATTGTTTAGTACCGTGACCCAAAATATAGCCGCCAATGGTGGAGGCGTATACCAAAACGATGTTCAGTCTTCTTCTTTTCCTCCTCGTGGCTCATTTAACGTGCGAAATACGATTATTGCTTCTAACCTCAATAGTACGGACGGTGTCAACCCCGATGTATCAGGCACATTTACAAGTAATGGCTATAACCTAATTGGTGACAGCACAGGCAGCACCGGATTTGATCAAACTATCGGTGATCTTGTTGGAGTTAGCGATTCAGTAATTGACCCTCGCCTAGATACTCTCACTTTCAATGGTGGCCCGACTCAAACGATCCCACTCCTGACAGACAGTTCGGCAATTGGTGCAGCTGACCCAATTATACTAGATAGCGACCCCATAACCGACCAACGTGGTTTCCCTCGTCGTGCTGCTGATGGTAGTGCTGATATTGGGGCGTTTCAATTCTCTTAAACAGGACTTACGCAACTGTCACAAGCGATAGAGTTACTTACGTCACTCACAACAACACAACACATCAACCCCTTAAAAATGCGCTCGTCTGCCGGAGGAAGTTCCCCAACGGCTACCCACGGCTTTTAAAGGAGTCAGTCCTAATCCTTCGTTAATTGCTTTCTCACATATCAGAACTGAGCTTGCATGAAGCGACGAGAATCTATAATTTGACGAGATACAAACACAAGGTTAATTGCTGTAACTGTTGTGTAGACGAGTGTAGCGATCGCTGAAATGGCTACCCAGAAATTTTCTGTGTTCATAACTAGAGGGGTAGGTGTGTCAAATTCTGTCGGTTGGAATTGATAAGAGTGGGGTAAATACATAATCACATCTAAGGCAACGAAAACGCTGGTGATTTAAACCATCAGCTAAGATTTGAAAACCAGACTGCTGAAGTTCTTTTGATTTACAGTTGGGGCATTTGAGAACAATCGTGTTCTTTTCTACTTTAGTAGGTGGCTGTTTTTGTTTGTGTTGTTCCTCTAGGTTCTCATTAGTTGACTGTTGAGAGATGTGCTTTGTGGTATTAGAAAGGACATCTAAGTACAAGGCACTAGAATCATCTAGGTGTGCATAAAGATATCGACTGGTGGTAGCGATGGAACTATGTCCAACGGTCTTCTGCACTAAATGTAATGATGCACCTCTCTTGAGGGAATGGATTGCATGGGCGTGTCGTAACCAATGAGGAGAAACCTTTTTATTAATACCTGCGGCAATAGCGGCAGTAGCGACAATCCGATTCACCTGGGATTGGTCAAGGGCTGTACCAAGAGAATCTTTTTGTCTAGACATAAATACAGGGTCATCAGCTTTTGCATTGTTTCTCAACTTAGACACATGCTGCCACACCGATTCTGGTAAAAGGATAATTCTGGTCTTTCCGCCTTTACCAAATATAGTCAATTGTCCACCTGGCATTCTTTGAGATAAATCCTTCCAACACAGGGAGCATAATTCATTCACCCGTAAACCAGCAGTGTAGAGCAACAGCAAGATAGCTTGATTTCTTTTATTATTGGTCTGTGACTGGATCATAGCCGTCACCTCTTCTTCACTCAGGATGCGTTCATTGAGGGTATCCTTGATTTTGGGGTGACCTAGACTGTGGCTCACATTTTTGTCTAACAGCCCAATAGTACACCCCTTACTTAAAAGCGACTTGACCGCAGCCATCTTGAAGCGTTGAGTGTGGGGAGCAATGTCTGTGAAAGTTTCTTGCCAGCCTTGAAGGTCTGCTACAGTAACTGCACCCAGAGGTTTTTTTACCCATTCAAGAAACTCGTTAACGCAACGCTTGTATCCTCGTTGGGTAGATTCTGATAAACTATGCAGCCAAGTTTCAATCAGGCGTTTATCAGTATCAGAGATTTGGTCTGGCTTTTCATTTGCGTTGTTCACAGACTGGACTTTTGGCTGTTGAGTACTTTGATATTAGTTTAGTAGTTCCCGGATCATTATGTTTACCCTTAAACCCCGACCCCCGACAAACCCCTTACTAGTGACGTAGTGTAAACAGACACTTGCCTACCAGTAACCATATCGCAGTTCATACGCGGTCAATCGTACCATTGCTGCTGTTCAAATGTCATTGAAGTTGAATCTCGCTTTTCAGATTCTGGCTTTTTGACTTGTGGATAGTTGAGAATTTTTTGATCACAGGTCCAGAAGAGGCAGGGGGCAGGGGGAAGGGAGCAGGGGGAAACCCCATGCATAAATGCAGAGGCTTGTAATAAGGACTACGTATTTCTTGCGAAGTCTTCCGGACAGAAGCTTCTG
>JAQYWP010000490.1 GCA_029379285.1 Rhizonema sp. PD38 | reverse complement strand
CCCAACTCCAACCCCGACTCCAACTCCAACTCCAACTCCAACCCCAACTCCAACACCAACTCCAAATCCAACTCGAACCCCGACTACACCAACACAACAACCGTCCAGACAACAACCGCAAAGAAAGCCAGTGTCAGATCTGTCGCCCGTTAGAGCAATACCTAACTATGTCGGGGTAGGTGGTAATTTTGGGTTAACTGGAGACACAGCTTTAGGTGAAAATGCCTTTACTGTCTTCAGTAAATTTGGTTTAACAAAAAACTTCTCTTTTCGACCTGCTGTTGCGGTCAGTAACAAAGCTGTATTTCTTATACCTGTAACAATTGACTTTCCAGTCAAAGCACTCCCAGATTTTGGAGCACCAAAAGTAATTGCAGTTCCTTATATTGGAGGGGGAGCAGCAATTTCTACAAGTGGAGGTAATTCCGTCGGATTTCTTCTGACGGGTGGTGTAGATGTGCCATTATCACCTGAATTTACCGCAACTGCTGGATTAAATGTCGGCTTCTTTGATAAAACTGATGTCGGGCTACTGTTAGGAATTGGTTACCACTTTTAAGAACTTTTGTACTTATAGTCAAAGTCTGTTTTAACGGATTAAAACAATATTTCCAGGGTTCTCCTGTACTTAGGTTGATAAATTTTATTAATCTATTTGTAGGTTGGGTTGAGCAGAGCCTCACCCAACTATTTCAAACTAACAAGTTGGATTGAGGAACGAAACCTAACCTACAAGCATTACGGTACAACGTCTCTGGAATTATTTATTATATTTTATTATCAACGCAAGTACGGGAGACCCATTTCCAGTCGGTTTTAACCAACTTATGCTCTTCGCCTAGAAATTTATTTCTAGGCGAAGAGGTAAGAATAAAATAGCCCTACGTGCAAGAGCATCAAAATAGTAATTATAGACGAAAGTCGGATAAGCCAAGAATGTATTTTCTTTTATGCTTGTCTTAGAGCATAGTACAATAATCCATCAAAACTAGTAGTATTTGTAATTAATTTCGCACTTACGTAGAGACTTTACACGTAAAGTCTCTACAACGGTTTCTAATGTGCTAATAGTATTTGTTTATATTTGAATGGTAGATATATAACAATGAGCGCAACGACTACCAGCAATCAGAACGTTGATAATCATGCGTATATGACGATCGCCTTAAGCCAGCTTAGGGAGACGTTGCTGAAGTACGCTGATCCAAGTTTGCTGGAGGAGGATAATGTTACACATGCGGAAAGTCCTGTAGCGAAAGATTTAATAGACTCGATTACATCAGCTGAACCTTCTGCGTTAGATAGACTCTGTGCCATTTTTAGTTTAAGTGATTTTGAACGGAATTTACTGCTGTTATGTGCTGGTGTAGAACTTGATGCCAGTTTTCCAATACTTTGCGCTGCTGCTTGTGGAAATGCACAGCGTACTTATCCTACTTTTGGTTTGGCGATGACGGTGTTGGAAGGTATGCACTGGGGCGCCTTTACTCCCGCAGGTTCATTACGCAAGTGGAAGTTAATCGAAGTGGGTTCTGGAAGTGAGTTGATGAGTAGCCCTTTGCGGATTGATGAACGGATACTCCATTATTTAATGGGTGTACAGCATTTAGATGAGCGTTTGTTAGGGATAGTCGAACCTGTACTAGTAACTCCAGATTTAGTTCCCTCTCACACACAAATATCAGAAAAAATGCTAGCTGCTTGGTGGGTGGAGATTCATGATTTTCTCAAGCTGCCAATATTACAGTTATGTGGGAATGAAGTAGCTAGTAAACGTCCAATTGCGGCTCTAGCTTGTCACTATTTGGAGTTAAACTTATACGCAATTGCTGCTCATGCTTTGCCAACAACTCCCAGTGACCTCAAGCAATTTAAATTACTTTGGGAGCGGGAAGTCGTACTAGCTCGTTGTGCGCTGTTAATTGACTGCGATGACTTGGAAGGGGCAGATACAGGAAAAGAAGGAACAATTACGTATTTATGCGAGTGGATGCTTTCTCCGGTAATTATTAATACTAATGAACGTAAGCGCTCGCGATTAAGACCATTGCTAGTTTTTGACATTGAACGTCCTACCACAAAGGAGCAGTACACTATCTGGGAACAAGCATTGGATGGCACGTCTGAATCTATTAATGTTCAAGTCGATAACTTAGTGTCTCAATTCAATCTCAGTGTTCCAGTGATTCAAGCAGCTTGTTCTCAAGCTAGTGTTCAGTGGCACCAGCTTGAGTCAGAAGTTAAAGAAAATATAGAAACTACAACAGATTTTAACCATCTTCTTTGGGATACTTGCCGTGCACAAGCTCGTCCGAAATTAGATGATTTAGCACAGCGAATTGATTGTGCGGCGAACTGGGAGGATTTGGTATTGCCAGAATCTCAGATACAAGTTCTCAGAGATGTTTCCATGCAGGTTAAGCAACGAGCAAAAGTATATGATCGCTGGGGTTTTGGAGGCAAAAGCAAGCGTGGATTGGGAATAAGCGCTTTGTTTGCTGGTGTCAGTGGTACAGGTAAGACAATGGCAGCAGAAGTACTCGCAAGGGAGTTGCGATTAGATTTATATAGAATTGATTTAAGTGCAGTGGTAAGTAAGTATATTGGGGAGACAGAGAAAAATCTCGGTAGAGTATTTGATGCGGCAGAGTTGGGAGGTGTAGTATTACTATTTGATGAGGCAGATGCTTTATTTGGTAAACGTAGTGAAGTCAAAGATTCTCACGACCGTCACGCCAATGTTGAGGTAAGCTATTTACTACAGCGTATGGAAAGTTACCGGGGGCTTTCTGTATTAACAACTAATTTGAAAAGTTCATTAGACCAAGCATTTCTTCGACGTATTCGCTTTATTACCCAGTTTCCCTTTCCAGATTCAACTCAAAGGGCAGAGATTTGGCGGCGGATTTTTCCCAAGTCTACACCAACAGAAGGTTTAGATTATCAGAAGTTGGGACAACTCAATGTTGCAGGAGGTAATATTCGTAGTATTGCATTGAATGCTGCATTTTTAGCAGCCGATGCCAACGACGTAGTAACAATGTATTACATGTTGCAAGCAGCGAAGAGCGAGTATATTAAATTAGAGCGATCGCTCACAGATACTGAGGTCAAAGGTTGGGTTTGAGCTTCTAGTTTGGATATTTTTTTATTTGCTTGTCCCTGATGCAGGAGTAATCTCGCGAATCCACAGGTAAAATCCCTCAGCATCTGCCCAACCTAGTTCTTATAAAAATCCAAATATAATTAAAATAAACTGAAAATGCAAATAAAATATTACTAAAGGTGAATACTGTGGATAATTGTAACATTTTATTAGAAAGTACAGCCGATGGCTCTACTGTAGCTACTGTTCTAGAAATTCCTGATTGCCAAACTACAGATGAAACTAAACAGGGTGCAGTTGAGAAAGTTCAGCAGTTATTACAGAAGCGTCTAGCCAAAGCGGAAATTATTAAGATTCCGGTGCCAGTACAAGCATCTACCTCAGATTACCCCATTGTTTCCTTACCCAGTCAGCCATTAATTCCTCTCTCTCTTCAAAAATGGGCGAACGCACAGCACCGGGGGCAACCTATTTTTTCACGATGGTCACGTATCAGGGACAGACGGTGTTTAACAATGCTCAGATGGTTGATTTGTTACGACAGAGTTTCCGCTTGGTGAAGCAGAGGCATCCGTTTGTGATTGAGGCAATGGTGGTGCTGTAGGAGCAAATGCAATTGCATTTGGACGTTGCCCGATGATGATGCGGATTTTTCGATGTGGTGGCGGTTGATTAAGAGTGAGTTGCGGAATTGGTTACACAATGTTGTTGTATTTGCGGGACTTATACTTCTACCTCTTAACCTTCGTGCAATTGCGGCAATTATTTCAACATGCCTTTTTATCCCTTTTTCCGTTTTTTTCCTTTCGGGTCCACTGCCCTATCCCAGGTTTCCTCTTCTGACTCTGCTCCTTTCTGAGCATTCGAAGGTCCCTCCCCAACGTCCTCGTTGAGATGCCGTCTTCTTTCCTCCGCCGCATTCGTCTCTCTTGAGTTTATGATTACCTTCAGTATTTCCGACTGATCCTCGCTGCTTGTACTTTGTCTTCCCTCTTGTGAGGACTCTCTTCCCTGTGCTATGGGTGTAGTTGGTCCTGCCACATCCTGTCCCTGTCTTTCACTTACTTCTCTCAAGTTTAGCATACCTACCTTTTTCGTCAGCCCCATCATCCCTCCTTCTTTCTGCGGTGCTTGGGGTGTGCTTAGTCCTAATCCTTGCCCCCTCCGTGGCGTTTTCTGCTCTAATTGGTTTGGCAACGTGCCCTTCACATCGGGATTTTTTTTATTTCCCCCTGTTGCTTTACTTGCAGACTTCTCCGCTACACGAGATGACCTACGCGGCAGTATTGCTGTTAGATGAGCCTTGTGGGTGGGATTCGGTACATAATCTGGTTCTCCCTGATAATGAGGGTGCCCTTCCCTAGCGTGTCTAGACCTATATCTATCTCGCAAGTTTTGATCAAGGGGTTCTTGAAAAACATCATCTACAACCTTTGCAGCATTTTGTTCCTGCTTCTTTGTTGCCTCTCCTGTTCGGTGTGTCGGTTTTCTCTTGTGCTCCGTGTGACTAATCATTTGGAAATTACTACTATGATTATGAGCTTGCTGCTGGCGTGCGGATCTACTTGCTGGCGATAATGCGTTCGCATCCGCAAGTCTATTAACCTCCGGTATTAGGTCAACTGAATCTACAATATGATCCATTTCTAACGCTCTGCCACTTTTTTCCCGACCTGTTGGGTCATTTGGATCTACATCAAGTACTTCTCCTGTGGGGGATGTATAGTGTGTCCTGCCAGGACTTGCACCTTTGTTAAAATGCTCCTTTCTTGTCTGTTCTAGTATACGTAACCCCAACTTTTTCCGTTCCCCAGGATTAGTTTCTTTATAGTCGCTGCCACTATCGGACTCGGCGTCACTATCGGACTCGGCGTCACTATCGGACTGGGTGTCACGACCGGACGGAGCCAATTGAAAAACTTCTGCATTATTCGTTTCTGCTTTTCTATTTGGCTGTATAGCAGGAGATGTGAAAGCGCCACCAAACTGAATGCTTTGAAGATGATGACCGTAACTTTCTTTTTGCTTTAAAGATGCCTTCAAATCAGTCTGCTGTGATTTTTCGGGAGTTTGCTGCTGCACCATAAAAGGACGTGACTCGAACATTTCCTGCCCTGTATTCCTTGAAAAATATGGTGTTTGTTTCTGAGTATTTTTTCTTAGAGAACTTAGTTGTGTTGGCATTCTATTACTCTTTTTTATAAGTAAACCGATCATATATCTATTATTATACTTTGCCTAAAACTCTTCCCAGAAAATATCTTTATATTTTGCCACATCATCCTATTCCTACGCCCCTGCGCCAGCGTTATATCTCCTTTGATTACACTTTGTAATACACCTACTAATAAACGATGGCGCTCGCGCACTTTTGCAAACTATGTTCTGTTTTGAACTGTGCGGATAAGGCGTTGGAAGTCGGTTTGTGAGCGCTGTTACATATTCTCAGTTTACCGACTTTGCAGTGGTTGTCGTAAATCTAAATTTCTCATTGCATCTTTTGTAAAATCAATTGTTCACCACCCTGTTTAGTAACAATTGCTGGATCTAAATTCAGTGTTCCTCGAAGGTGTTCCTTTACTTGTCTATCTTCGTTAACTGCTTGGTCACGAACTAGTTCTGCGGCATCTTTTAATTTTACTTGCTGCTTACTATCTTCAGCTTTGCTACTTTCAGATTTATGAGTATTAGTTACAGGAATTTTAACCGTACGCTGGGTAGTGGCAAATCCTTTGTTATTACTCAATATATCCATCGCTTCTCTCTTTGCTATATATTGACCGTACGTTCCCACTTTAGGATTGGGAGCGCTTTTATTTTCATTGTAAGTAAAAGGAGAAGCAACAAACTGCTTCTCTTGATTTTTCTGTTGGGCGCTGCCGCCAGAATCTGCTAAATTACTCTGAGTTTGTTTATTTAATAATCTAGTAACTTCGGGGTCCTGAGTTAGCGAGGAATCTTCTTTTGCTTGATTGTCCGAAATATTACTTTGTGCAGGTGATGTTAAATGCTCATCCGAATTTTGCTTTTTGTCTTTATCTTTTGATTTGGTAGTTTCTGTTACTCTTTCAGTTTTTTCAGCCTTATGTTCTTTTTGTTCAATATTTATATCTTTTTGATTATTAAGAGTTTTTAACCCCCGTACTACACTCACCACCAATTCTTGTACTTTTTTATTGTTAGTCAACTTATTTATCTTTAAATCCATACCCGACATTAGCTTTTTTTCCTCCTCTTCATCCGCCGAGAGCATTTGTATTGGTGTCGTAGTAGAAAGACCCGCACACTGAATTGTATCAAGGTGATGACCGTAACGTTCTGCTTGACTTAGAGATGTTTTTAAATCTGGTTGCAGCGATCGCGTCTTTAGTTGCACGGGTAACGGAGGCTCTTGAAGGATTTCTGAATTAAGATTAGTTAGGGAATGGGGTGTTTTTTTCTGATTTTTTTCCTGGCGCTGGTACACTCGGCTATACATGCAATTGCTCTTATATAATTATAA
>JAQYWP010000489.1 GCA_029379285.1 Rhizonema sp. PD38 | reverse complement strand
TGGAGGAATTGCCAGTAGCGAGCCTTGCACTAAAGCCGGGTTTTTACCGTGATATTGGTTTGCGGCATTACCATCAGCAAGTTCTGCAGGCCAGCGTTTCCCCGGAATTTCCTTGGAATAGTAAAGATATTTTTCTCCCCAAATCACAACTTTTAATGCATGGCGAATCGGCTGTTTGCTAATAAGTTCACCTTTGCGAATCGAGCCACCAATACCAGAAAGACCAGAACCGAAATGCGATCCGCCTATTCCCTGTCCGTAAATATCTTCATCACGGTGATAGTGAAAACCATAGAGTGGACCCCCTTTTCGACAGCGAGCTAGTGGTCCAATTTGCACCAAAGTTTTCCCATCAGGCAGCAAAAAAGCAGAAGCATTGTTGGGCGTGCTGTACGGCTTACTTGTAGCATCTGGGACAATCAAATTGTCTGGAATAGGCAGTGGAGAGATGCCGACAGCTTTAGTGCCTTTACAACGTCCCTCACCCCAAGCACCAGGCTCGTACAACTCACGCAACGGATCTCCTTTCTTGAGCTTAAAGAAGTACTCTTGATCTGCGTCAGCCAACGCGGCCTTTTGAATATTTGCTGGGACATAATGTGCGCGTGAGCCGATGGGCATATTCCAAGGCGAAGTCGCTGAGAACGGCCAGAGAAATTTGTCCCGTGTGACGGTTTTGCCGGAAGTCGCCATACTGCTAAGAATAAGAGCGAGAACTACACTAACGACAAATATCAGTAGCCGAACTCGCCAGTGGCTTGTCAACGCTTGATAGACGCTCATGAGAAAGCAACCCCAAAATAAAGTCTTTATTTAGTTGAATAAGTACTTATACTTTTGTGTACTATTATAAAATAAAAGAAAAAAAGTAACTTTTAGTAAAGTTTTACTCTTGTTACATAAGTCAACATAGAAAAAGCCGTTTAGCTGAAAAGATGCCAAACTTAGGCTCTCGTCGGTAACATTTTTCAATTGAAGAGGTAAATAAGGGAGTGAGTTGGCAAACCCTTACAGAGAATAATCGACGCTACGATCCCCAAGCGATCGCTAGCTACTACCGTTACCGTCCCTGGCGGATTTGGTCACGGGCATTACTAATTGTCTGGTTTTTTACTAGATTTATTTTTAATCTTAAGTGGGATGATTGGCAAAATCAAGTTGAGCAAAACAAGTTAAAACGCGCTACCCAGTTGCGAAAATTGCTTACCCGCCTTGGTCCAGCTTTTATTAAAGTTGGTCAAGCTCTCTCAACACGACCAGACTTAGTACACAAAGATTTCTTAGACGAACTCATTAAGCTGCAAGATCAGTTACCAGCTTTTGATAATGCGATCGCCTACAAGATGATCGAGACGGAACTAGACTACCCGGTGAACGAAATTTTCAGCGAGTTGTCACAGGCTCCCGTTGCGGCAGCTAGTTTAGGTCAAGTCTACCGTGGTCGTTTGCTCACCGGAGAAGAAGTGGCGGTGAAAGTACAACGCCCTAACTTACGTCCGGTAATATCTCTCGATCTTTATCTAATGCGTTGGGCGGCAGGTTGGTTAGCTCCTTGGTTACCCCTGAATCTCGGTCACGATCTGACTTTGATTGTGGACGAGTTTGGCATAAAGTTGTTTGAGGAAATTGACTACATCAATGAAGCTCGCAACGCGGAAAAATTTGCTCACAACTTCCACAACGATCCAGATGTCAAAGTCCCAGTTATATATTGGCGTTACACCAACACCCATGTCTTAACCCTAGAGTGGATTAACGGCTTCAAACTCACAGATACCAAAAGCATCCGTGAATGTAGTTTAGATCCAGAGGCGGTTATCCAGATTGGCGTGGTATCCGGTTTAAAACAGCTATTGGAGTATGGCTTTTTCCACGCCGATCCACATCCGGGGAATTTATTTGCCACACCCGATGGTCGTATGGCTTACATTGATTTTGGTATGATGGACCAGCTCGATGAAACCACCAAAGGAAATTTAGTGGATGCACTCGTGCATTTGGTCAATAAAGACTACCAAAACTTAGCTCAGGACTTTGTCAACTTGGGTTTTCTGACCCCAGAGACAGATATTCGCCCAATTATACCAGCATTAGAACAGGTGTTGGGAAATGCTATTGGCAAAAATGTCGGGGATTTTAACTTCAAAACTATCACTGATAAGTTCTCGGAACTGGTGTATGATTATCCTTTCCGAGTCCCGGCAAAGTTTGCTTTGATTATTCGTTCTTTAGTGACACAGGAAGGAATTGCCCTTAGCCTCAACCCAAATTTCAAAATAGTTGAGGTGGCGTATCCTTATGTAGCAAAGCGTCTACTGACAGGTGAATCACCAGAATTACGCCGACGGTTACTAAACGTACTGTTCAAAGATGGTAAATTCCAGTGGCAAAGGTTGGAAGAACTCATTGCGATCGCTCGCACTGATGACAGCTTTGATGTGTTACCAACAGCTCAATTGGGTTTGCAATATTTACTATCTCATGAAGGTAAGTTTCTCCGACAACAGTTGGTACTTGCCCTCACAGAAGATGATCGCCTTCACACCGTAGAAGTCCAACGTCTGTGGAATTTGGTTAAAGATGACTTAAAGCCAACTCGTTTACTAAATGTAGCGATCGGGGCTTTGACAGCAGAATTACCGAAAACTACTGCGGCTTTCGTTGGCAAACGCTAAAAAAGTTATGAGTTGTGAGTTATGAGCCATGAGTAAAATTACCCTTTTTACTTAGACTCGTAATTTGCCACTCATCACTCATCACTCATTACTCATTACTCTTATGTACTACTATCCCCAAAATCCGCCGTATGTCTTGCTAGCTGTGGGATTATTTGCAGCATTAACATCTGGTGTGGCGTTTGCCGGAACACTAAAAATAATCGTACAGAAATGGCAGGGCGATGGTGCTGAAAGTTCTTCCGGCTCGCGTTTATCAAGTAGACAATTATCTGTGCCATTTTTTGGTGTAACTGTTGGGATTGCTCTTTTTCTTTGCTCGGGTTTTGAAATATTTGGCTTTCCGCCCTTTCTTGCATATGCAGTTGGTATACCGGTTGCTCTTCTCACAAGCTTGCTCGTTTGGTTGCAGTTAGGAAGTATGCTGGCTTATGTGGAACGCCAAGGAATGCAAGCTCTAGATTTAGATTCTTTTTAAAAAGATTGTCATCATTTACCTCAGCTATCAGATAGCACCGGACATGACTCGTAAGAAGGCTGAAGGGAACGGAACTTGAGAAATCTTTAACTTAATTTGTAAAAAGTTTATCCAAGAGCGCTACGTCGCTTTAAAACTCGCCTAATAGAAAATTCTATCAGGCGCTCCATTCGCGCTTAAGTTCACACATAAGGGTGGATATTGATTTACTGGTAAATGCTTTAAAGCTTGGCTTTGACATGCCGCAATTGATTTTTCAGATTGTCTAACGTTTGCTGCCACTGACTTTTCTTCACAATTGGTGGAAAAACTGCTGGTTGTAGCGCTGAATTAAGATTACGATAATGTTGCCAAATATCCCAGTATGGACAACCTGGTTGAATACGAATACCTGCCCAGTGAAGATATTGTAGAGGTTGATTAATTGAAGGATCGATAAGTATATTTCCTTCAGTGCGAAAATGGGGAGTTCCTGCCCAATTACCTGGGGCTTTTTCCTCTCTACGGACAATATTGAAGCGGTGTGGAATCCGTTTAAGAAGCATATAGTTGATAATGGGTTGGTCAGAAGTTTTTTGGGTAAAATCAAAGTATTCTGGATGGGCAATACACTCAGAAAAAGTTTCATACAAATCTTTTTCTGAAATTAAGTTTTTCTTTGAACCCCAAAAACCTCCATTAAAAATATCCTTGATTTCCGTCTCATTAAAGACTTTTTCTTTTATAACCTTTTCTGTAAAAACATTCTGAAGTCCACCTAAATGTTGATAGTCACAGTAAATAAAATCATATCTCTTTAAATATTTAAGATTATCAACAATTTTTTCAAAAACAACAATATCAGTATCTATATATAAAAATTCTTCAAATGGTCCAAACCAACAAGCTTGTTTGCGAAATTGATTGGGACGGGCAAAAAACTTACTCCCGAAAATTTCGTGTAAGTTCTGTGACAATCTATCGATAAAAGCTAAATCTTCATATACTTGCACTCTATAATGTTTGTTAAGAATCTCTGCAATGCCATGGTAGTTGTTATCGTAAGGAATCATGACAATTGGAGTCTCCGCATCATGCAATCGAATACTATTAAGTAGTGCTATAGCATGATCCGTCACCTTATCGTTAGCAATAATATAAATTCCACGCTTCATTAATTCATCCTCAATCTTCTAAATTAAAAATTAATTCAAACAGACTTAAGTAAGTTGATACAAAAAAATTAAATATGTAAACAAATGCTGCTCGTTGTCAAAGTAGAATAACAAATGTAAGGACAGGTTTGAGCAGTTATGAGATTAAAACTAAGGACACACCAACCATCCTCAAAGGGCACCTCTCTCTTTGAAAAGAAGACTTTGTTCTAATGTAAACTTAAATTTATTCATGCAAACTTACCTAACTTTCTTAAAATACGTGTCGCTAAGCTTGGAGGTGCATCGTATGCTTTCAGCTTAGTTTTGAACTTTGGTTGCTTATCAGGTTCATGTAAATAGCGATAATGTAAGAAAATATCTCGGTAAGGAAAATCTACATTTTCCCCAGCGCAAAGGCGGGTAAACAACTTAGATGATAAACCGATATAGTGAATATAAGTAAGGCGATGTCCTTTGTCATACAAAATATGATTTTTTGCTTGAAAATGAGTAGAAGTGACACAACAGCCAGTGCTTTCGCTTTCTGTCAGCTTTTGGGCGAAATTATAGCTAGAGAGACCAAGACGCATGACCATGTAGTTAAGAATTGTTTGATCGGGAGCCATGTCATAAAGAACCTCTGCTTCTCCTTGCCGGAGGTTTTCTAATAACCATTCTCGCGTTTGAGCGTTAAATATGTCTTTCTTAGAGGCATAAAATCCCGAACAAAAGATTTCTGTTTGTAATTGTTTTGTGGTGAATAATTTTGTTAATTTAGGCGACTTTATATCATAGACATGAGATAAATCTTTATACTGGAAGTCATAAACGACCCAATCACTCTGATTAAGTTGAGCGAAAACTTGCTCAAGCGGACTCATTAATAAAGTGTCGGCATCCATGTACACAAAGCAGTCGAAGGGACCATCAAAGGCACAGTAGCGCCGATGTGTACCAACTCGATAATATTTGTCACCTCCTATTTTTTGCCAATGTTCACAGGCAGTAGGATGAGCATCCCAAATATCGCCGACAAAGCAATCCCATTGCTGAATTGAGTCTTGATTGTCGTAAAGTTGCACATTTGGGCGACGGGCAATTTCAGCAGCAATCTGCGCTGTGTTATTGTCGTAGGGATAGACGCAGATAGGAATGGACGCTCCTTGAACTGCCTCTATACTATTAAGTAGGGCAACGAGTTGATCGTAAACGCGGTCATTGGCGAGAGTACAAATGCCATCCATATTCTAATTTTATTTGCTTTATGAGATTTTGGGCGAGGTCGTTTTTTATTATTTGTACTACAAATGAATACAGGCATAATTTAATTATGAGAATTTGGCAGTGAATTCAGATAGCCAATTAAGTAGATTGAGTTTGTGAAGAATAATTTGTCTAGCCTCTGCGATCGCTTCGGAGGCAGCGTACCAAGCATCAGGAGTAGAAGTCACTTCTTGGATGTATTTCATGCCTTTTTCATCTAAGCTTGGTAATCGCAAAAAACTACCAGGCGGCAATAATTTATCAGCAGCCGCTCCACCATAGTAAATTGGTAAGCACCATGCTAACAAGGCATCCCATAATTTCTCACTGACATACCAATTGTTTTCGGCATAATTTTCAATCGCTAGATTATAGTAGTATGGTGCCATACCATACCATTTATTTCCTAGTTCTCCTGAT
This sequence comes from Rhizonema sp. PD38, assembly GCA_029379285.1. Lineage (GTDB taxonomy): Bacteria > Cyanobacteriota > Cyanobacteriia > Cyanobacteriales > Nostocaceae > Rhizonema. Next base: position 671 of record JAQYWP010000489.1, on the reverse strand, counting down.
GTTTTCACCCATGTGGGTAAGTCACGCCCATACAAATCAAACTGAATTTCATGGGATTGCAATAACTGTAAAAACTCTAATCTCTGTTGGTGGTTAACGGTACGGTTGATTCCAGAAGTAATCCAACTGCAAGAGGACACTTTTTCCATTGGTTGTATTTCATTAAGTTCCCGAAACGAGTTGCTATGATACCAAATCGCTGGCATGTAATCGGGAGTCGGGGCGAAGTCATCAGCACCGGAAACATAGCCGCAATACTTTTGTGCCTGTTGATAATTCTGTTTGTTTCTTTCAACAACCTCATCTAATGGTGGTTCTCTCAGCAGATAAATTATTCGCTCTTGATTCACTTCACGTAGGAGAGAGTCAATATTGAACTCTGATTTTTGCTGCTGTTTGCGAAAAGGATTAAACCTATATTTCTGCTCTTGAACAATTGGAAAATCAAACTGATACATTAGTAGAAAATCTGGTTTAGGCGTTGTTGCCAGCATTTGTGAATTACCCCAAAAACCAAATTGATGAGGCGTTTGTTGCCACAGCCAATCAGCTCTTTTCTCAAGACTTCGATAGCTGCTTATCATACCAACAGTTTTTATAGACATTTTTAAGAGTTACTTCCTTTCCCCTGTCATAACATGTCCGGTTGATTAACCTTAATACTATAAGAA
>JAQYWP010000045.1 GCA_029379285.1 Rhizonema sp. PD38 | reverse complement strand
GCACATAAGTTCTATTCTACGTCAATATCAATACCAATTATCTTCAGTAATATTACTTGCTGTTTTAGCATTAAACTCAAACTTTCTTCATTAGGATGATCCCAACCTAGCAAATGCAGTAACCCGTGAGATGCTAACCAAGCAAGTTCAGTTTGCAAAGGGTAATCCTGCTGTTTCGCTTGCCGTATTGCTGTATCAACGGAAATCACAAGATCACCAAGATATAAGGGCAATACGGCAAGCATTTCGTCGCTTCTTGGACAGTCTACCTCTAACGCAGCAAAGGCTAAAACGTCAGTTGGTTTATTCTGATGACGATACTGGGCATTCAATGCCTGAATTTCAGTATCATCAGTTAAACGCAGCCCTAGCTCATAAACAGAGGTGGTCGGAAGATGAGAATGCAGTTTTTCCAACCAACATTTAAACCACTTCTCCCAAGTTTCAGGAGCAATTCGGAGATCTGTCTCACCAAATTTTATCACTTCTGCTTGGGATGACTCGTAAAAATCATCCTGCACATATATTTCAACTTGCACTTTTCTCTACAAAGTCTCCTTGCTGAAGTAATGGTTGTTGTTAGCGGGTTAGGTAAGCAAGACCTACAAGTACAGCCAAAAGTCCTACTGTACTCAGGAAGAAATGTTTTAGCGAAGTGCCACGCTTTTGCACCATGTTTCGCATGGCGAGTTTCACGTAGCTTGGTTGAGGTTCTGAAGGAGAGTTGCTCATCTAAAAACCTTTGATACGTTGGAAATCATGTGCTTGGACACGAGGGATGTTTAACTGTTCAGTTTTAGAGCTACGGACTGGCTTCGTATCCATAGATAAAAATTTAAACGCTTGCCGATAATGTAGTATGCGTACATACTTATGCGTGTCAGCTAGTTGAAGCGGGAGGCACTAAGCCCTGTCGCTTCAGCGCGGATAACAAACCCTGATAATAATGTAACAGTTTGTTTAACAGATAGCTGCCATTTCGGCTAATTAGAGAGCAGAAAATAAAGTAGGGGAGAGAATGAAACTCATTTTTTCCCTACTTCCCTTGCTTTCTCGATTGCTACTCCTACTCCACAAGCTGGTTTTCTTGTCGCAGATAGGCTTGAATAAACGGATCTAAGTCGCCGTTCATGACATCCGCGATCGCCGTTGTTTCCAAGTTGGTACGCAAGTCCTTCACCATTTGGTAAGGATGAAAAACGTAGTTGCGGATTTGGTTCCCCCAAGAAGCTTCTACCATATCACCGCGAATTTCGGCTATTTCTTTGGCATGTTGCTCTCGGGCAATAACGAGGAGTTTTCCCTTTAAGCGGGCAAGGGCTTTCTCTTTGTTTTGTAATTGGCTGCGTTCTTCGGTACAACGCACCGCAATCCCAGTAGGAAGATGAACAACTCGCACGGCGGTTTCAACTTTGTTGACATTCTGTCCGCCTTTACCACCAGATCTAGAGGTGGTAATTTCCAAATCCTTATCTGGAATTTCCAGCTGTACATTGTTGTCTAGTTGCGGCATCACTTCCACTCCAGCAAAGCTGGTTTGTCGTTTACCATTGGCGTTAAAGGGTGAAATGCGCACTAAGCGATGAGTACCCATTTCACACCGCAAGTAACCGTAAGCATAACGACCAGTAATTTCTAAGGAGACTGATTTGATTCCTGCTTCATCACCCTCAGACATTTCTATTGAATGCACCTTATAGCCTTGTCTTTCTCCCCAACGGGTGTACATCCGCATCAACATTTCCGCCCAGTCTTGAGCATCAGTACCACCAGCACCAGCGTTAATTGTCACCACTGCACCCTTTTCATCAAAAGGACCAGAAAGTAACTGTAGCAACTCCCACTGGTCAAGTTCAACATTGAGTTTACTGATAGTGGATTCAACTTCAAGTAATAAACTCTCATCAGCTTCTAGCTCCAAGAGTTCTAATACTGCCTTAGAATCTTCTAAACTGTCTCGCCAGTAACGATACTGTTGAAGATGTTCTTTGAGATCATTCAGTTCTTGCAGTGTTTCTTGGGCTTGATTTTGGTCATCCCAGAATTCTGGCTGTGCCGAGATTTTTTCCAGATCTTGAATTTTGGCTGTTAATGCTGGGATGTCAAAGATAGTCCTGGGTTTTACCCAGGCGGCCAGACAACGTTTCGATTTCGCGTTTGAGTTCTAATACTTCCATAGAGTTTGCTGTAATTAGCGATCGCTATCTATTTAATTTTATCCATTCTTATACCAGCCTTTTGACAAATTAGAGCAGTGATCAAGTTGACAGTTTTTTTTACAGCCAGGGTATTCCTGGGATTGCTTCAGGGACTCAGGCAGGAAGCCGAAGTAGAAACCCTTAGGTGCCCAGGAAATCAGCCTTACAACTCCATTATTGTTGATCACCCAACCAGTAGCAGGTACAAGTGGCACAGCGTTAGATTTAGAGGGATGTTTGATACCGATTGCAGGTGTTTAGTCTCCAAACTGCTGTGCTGTTGTAAGCCTATAAAAAACCCTGGCTTCTCTAGTCAAGCCACGGCTTGTCATTAATACAAACAGACCTTCTCAATCACGACTGTTGATGGCAACGAGCAGCCGTAAAATAAAAACGAACAGGTTGATGTATGTCAAGTACATTGACAAAGCAGCTGGTAAGTACTGGTCATCGCGGTAGGTGCGTGGCAGTATGTAGAAATCGACGACAGACACTCCAGCAAAGAGAAATACGCCCAAACCGGATATGGCAATTTCCAACCAAGTCGGCGTGTAAACACCAAACAAGCTGAATAAAAACTGGGTTAGACAGACAACCACCAAGGCAATCACGCCGAGACGGACAGTTTTTGTCAATGCCATGCCGTCTTGTTCGGAAAGATTTGAGCCAATCTGACGGGCGGCAATAAAGGTGACACCACAACCGAGAGCCGCAAAGCCAATACCCGCTATGCCCACATTAGGGGTTCTCAGTGCTACATACACTAAGCCACTGAGAGTATATCCAGATAAGAGGCTGTAAGTTGCTAGCAGTGGTAGTGCGACTTTTTGATTACCCTTTTCAGCAACGTTTTGGGCAACGAAGAATAAAATCAACTCAACGATGACAGCACCAATGAAGGTGGGAAAGAATAGTTGGGGATGATTACGAATGACGCCAAGTCCACCATAAGTTCCAAGTGCAGTTAATACCAAACCACCACCAACAAAAGGTAGGGCATTGGCAATCACATTAGGACCAACTAGAGCCTGAGTTTTAGCCTGACGAATTGCTTCACGGAAGTTGCTTGTATTGCTCATATTTCACAAATAATTTTTTTTGAGAAGATTAACTCCAAAAATATTTGAGCGTTCGCTAAACGCTTTCATTTCCATTTTTACCTAATTTATCAAGTAAAAGTTGTATACTTTATCATAAAAGTTGACGCTTCTTTACGCCACTTCAAGTAAATTACACCAAAAAATCATGTCTAATTTCTCCGTATAAATGCTGAGATGCGGAGTCAGACCCCTCATAAGTTCAGTAAAACAACTATGGTTTGTTTAGCGTGTCTTAAGGACAATAATTTCAGAGCGAAAAAAGGTTTACGCGACTCAGTTTTATAAAGAAACGAGTTGCAACAAAGGATATTTTATGGCGGGAAATCAGTTCTCTATGCGGTCTGATGGTATGGAGTTATTGCTCTTATATTACCAGAATCCTTCTATTAAACTTCGTAATCAACTTGTGCAGTTACATACTGGCTTGGTGCGGAAGATGGCTCATAAATTCAGCTATCAATGTAATGAACCTTATGAAGATTTGGAGCAAATTGGTTATTTTGGTTTAATCAGGGCTATTGAGCGTTTTGAACCAAGCCAAGGATATGCTTTTAGTTCTTTTGCTGTGCCATACATTCGGGGTGAAATGCTGCACTTTTTGCGCGATCGCAGTACGCTGTTAAAAATTCCCCGTCGTTGGCAAGAACTTTATAATGAGGGGCAAAAGGTTCGCAAGGAATTAGCAGCTTGTCTAGGTCGTGTTCCTAAGGATTCGGAAATTGCCCGTCAGCTACAAGTATCTGTGCAAGAATGGCAAGAAACCAAGTTAGCGGCGCAAAATCGTATGCCTTTGAGTTTAGATGCTACTGTGGTTCACTATGTGGATTGCCAAATCACTTTGGGTGAAGCAATTCCTTGTCCCCGTTCTGCTGCTCAACAGCAAAAAGAAGAAGAAAGACAACAACTTCAAGGGGCAATAAGTATGTTAGAAGAAAAACCCCGGATGGCAGTTGAACTGGTATTTCTAAAGGAACTTTCTCGTAAGGACGCTGCCAAGAAAATTGGTACTAGTCCAATGACAGTAACACGCTATCTGCAAAAGGGAGTTCAGGACTTAATGTCAGTGTTACAACCACAGGCTGTGGCAGGAATATAATAGTTATGAATTATTTGAAAATTCCTTATTCCTCACGTATTTTTATCAAAATTTTAAATCAGCGATCGCTCCAATTGCCATAGCGGCAATGGCTTTATCGGTGGCTTTTGGTAAGTGGTAATACTTGCCTCTAGCTGTCTTGGCTAATTCCTTAGCAAATCCAGTAGAAACAAATTTATTTTCAGTGTCAACAACCAACAACTGTATTCCCAGAGCAGATATTCTAGCGGCAATTTCTAACAATTCCGCTTTGATATCCGGCTTTTTTTCTGGTTCAATTGGTTCACCTAAAGAACGCGCCAGAGGAATATTGCCACGTCCATCAGTAATCGCTACAATCACCACTTGCCCAATATCTCCACTCATTTGGGCATTTAATCCAACACGTACAGCTTGAGTTAACCCGTGGGCAAGCGGCGAACCACCTCCGCAGGGTAAACGTTCGAGACGGTTACGCGCTAAAGCGATGGAACGTGTAGGGGGCAATAACACCTCTGCCTGTTCTCCCCGAAAAGGAATCAAAGCGACTTGATCGCGGTTTTGATAAGCTTCTGTTAAAAATTGCATCACCGCACCTTTAGCCGACTGCATCCGATTCAGCGCCATTGAACCCGAGGCATCCACGACAAATACCACCAAAGCTCCTGCTTTACGTACCAAGCGCTTGGAACGAATATCGCTTTGTTCGACGAAAACCCGCTTTTGAGAGGAAGAGGGGATTGTTTGAGTGAGAGGCATTTCTCCTTTTTGTCCTCTCTGCTTTTCCCGTCGTGCTTTTTGATAGGGAGCAGCTGCTCTAAGGGTGGCATCTATAGCAATACGCCGCACTTTTCCTTTGGGCAACATTGGCTTGACGTAGCGTCCTCTATCTTCGGAAGAAATTAAGCTACGACTGCCAGACTTGCCTTGCTGCTGAGCCATCTGAGCAAAATAAAGCACATTTGGATCGAGGATGACTCCCTCAGGATCGAAGATGAATTCTTCTGGAATACTGGGTGGTTCTTGTTCTGGTTGTTCTTGGTTCTCTTCAAGTTCTTCTTGCTCTTGATTTGATTCGTCTTCGGGTTCTTCAATATTCTGCTGTGGGGGAGGCGGTGGTGGCGGTGGTTCTTCTGGAGGTGGTGGTGTTTGCACGACTGTCGCTCGTGGGACAATAACCAATTCCACAGCACGCCGCAAATCTTCCGCATTCACTTGTGTACGCCCCTCTAAAGCAGCTGCTGCTTTAGCAACTCGCAGAGCAAACAATTCGGCACGATGTCCTTGTACGCCAGCACGAATTGCTTCATTTACAAGATAGGCAATTTGTTCAGTGGAAATATTAACATCTTTGAGCCATTCCCGTGCCAGAATGATTTGGGTTTTAATGGCGTCGAGATCTTCGTTGTATTGCTGAAGAAATTCTTGAGGAGAACGGGAGTAAGCGATCGCTTGCTCTACGGCTTCAACTCTTTGATCTATACCAAGTACACCATCAGCACTCAGAGCGATCGCAATCCTATCCAACAAATGCTCTCGCAGTGTTCCTTCTTCAGGATTATAAGTAGCAATGAATAAGGGTTTACAGGGGTGCTGAAAACTTATGCCCTCCCGTTCAATTTGGTTGCGTCCTTCAGATAGTACTGCTAAAAGCTGATTGGATATTTGCTCGTCTAATAAATTAATTTCATCCACATAAAGGATGCCTCGGTGTGCTTGTGCGAGCAAACCAGGCTGAAACACACTTTCCCCTTGTTTTACTGACTGTTCGACATCCACCGAACCCAAAAGTCTATCTTCTGTTACTCCCAAAGGAATTTGTACAAAAGGTGCTTTGATAATTTCTGTGTGTACTTCACCTTCCGTAGCGATTGCTAGGAGTTGATCATCCCATTCTTCTGGGTGATTGGGGTCACAGTTGCTAGTAGAACCTTTAACAACTTCAATGGGTGGCAGTAGCTCGTGGATGCCACGTGCCATCACAGATTTTGCCGTCCCACGACGACCTGTGATCGCCACTCCTCCCAACCCCGGATCGACTGCGGCTAGTAGTAAGGCGAGTTTAATTGCTTCTTGACCGACTACTGCTGTCAGAGGAAAGGCAGTACTCAAAGGGGTAGGGGTGACGGTAGGCACAGGCATGGTTTCTATCATTGCTAGTCCAGGTTTTTAGCATACCAAAATTTGACAACAAAGCCATACTGCTTAGTACCAATAGAATTAAGTTATAGGATCAAGTCGTTGGAGATGGTTTATCACATAATTTTCTTACTTTAGTGATTTGCTAAAGAATTATCCAGATTTTATCCTGAACATTGAGGTTCTTTACAAATAAATTTCTAACAATACTTAATTTAGTACGCACGAACACGCTGTTAATGCACAAACTTTTAATATTCCGGAATGAAAAACTCCTACGCCGTGCGCTGCTCCACCGTTCTTATATCCATGAGAATCCTCATGAAGGTGAACACAACGAACGCCTGGAGTTTCTCGGTGATGCGTTGCTCAACTTTTTAAGTGGCGAGTATCTTTATAGTCGTTACCCAGAAATGGGAGAAGATAAATTAACTCGACGGCGTTCGGCACTGGTAGATGAAAAGCAGTTGGCAAAATTTGCCATTGAAGTAGGCTTAGATTTGCGGATGCAGTTGGGTAAAGGTGCAATGCAAGAGGGGGGTTACCAAAATCCTAATTTGCTCAGTAGTACTTTTGAAGCAGTTATTGGGGCTTACTATTTGGATAACAATTCAAATATTGAAGCAGTTCGCGCTGTTGTCGATCCGCTGTTTAGCTCTGTACCGGAAAGTGTTGTGGAGTCTCGTTCTGATATAGACTCAAAAAATCGTTTTCAAGAATGGGTACAACGCAACGTTACTATTCTTCCTCCTAAATATGTTACGGTTCAGACAGGTGGTTCTTGTCACGCTCCACAGTTCGTAGCTAAAGTTGTGGTAGGTGATAAAGAGTACGGAGAAGGTAAAGGGCGTAACAAAAAAGAGGCGGAGAAGGCAGCTGCTGAAGATGCTCTAGCCAAAGTAAGAACAATTCGTAATTTAGATTGACATTTTCATTGGTAATATGCGTCAGCAGAAACAGAGTGCCCATCCAAAACCACGAAATTTTAATTCTCTGGTACTACTTGTAGTGGGAAGGTTACAGTAAAAGTGGAACCGACTCCCACCTGCGAGACGAGATCGATTTCACCGTGTAGCAATTTGACTAGCCGCAAAACTATTGCTAACCCCAAGCCAGTGCTGTCGGGAAGATAGGATTTTTGACTCGAACCAACGCGAAAGTAAGGTTCAAAAATTTGCGCTCTATCTTCTGGCGAGATCCCAATTCCAGTGTCAGAAACGACGATCGCCCACTTATTATTGTCTAAAATCTCACACTTAACTTTCACAATTCCTGACTTTGTGTAGCGAATTGCATTACTGAGAAGATTCGTGACAATCTGTTGCAATCGCAATGAATCGGTTACGACTTGTTTGGATGCGCGATCGCAATCTATAACCACTTGTAAATCTTTCTCACCCGTTAAAGACTCTAAAACTTCATACACATCATAGATAACTTCACACAAATCAAGAGGTTCTAGTTGCAGTTTCATCTGCCCTGCATCGTACCGAGAAATTTCCAGTAAATCGTTAATCAAACGGAGTAATTTTCTCCCATTGCACAGTACGCGCTCAATATGTTCTAAATTTGTATAAGAGTCCTTTGCCTCAGTTTTCTGCTTTTGGATGCGTAAAAACAGGTCCGAATAACCAATAATTGAAGTCAGAGGGTTTTTTAGTTCGTGGGCGAAAAAAGAGAGATTGTCTTGGTTTGCCAGAACTAAGCGAGTCAATTCTTGATTGTTGAGGGTTAAGTGATTTTGCAGCTGCTGTAGTTCTGCCAATCTTTGATCGGTATAGCTTTGAAAGCAGCGGGCGATTGCCTCATCCAAGACAATGTCAATCAATCTCACTGCCCGCAGCACTTCTTGTGATGAAGCCTTTAGCAGTTCTGGCTCCAAAATCTCAAATATTACATTACGTAATAAACTGTATTCTCTCGCAATTTCTTCTGCATCAAAACCTTGATTGGCTCGGAGTGTGCCGTGAGTTAAACTTGCCTCCACTATCGGTTTAATTTCGTTTTCTTTGAATTGGGAAAGCACTGTTGCCATTGCCATGAGAATATAATCAATATGATCCTCTATCGCTGTACGGGATAGATTTTTGGCGCTGGAAATTTTCTTGTCTAAACGAATAGCTTCCAGCCATTGTGCTATAATAGTTTGAGTTTTGTTGCTGAGTAGATGACTAAAATCTTTCATTACTTCCGGGTGGCAAAATTACAAGCTTATAATAAAGTTGGTGTTGTCAAGCTAGATAGCTCCCGAATTATGTCTTGTCTTACCTTTACGCCTTGTCATTGATTTTACAAAAGATAGTGTTTATAACCACATATAATGTGGCTGTACATTCAAACAAAAAGAGTCAGTAGACTTAGCTTTTTAAGCAAAACTGTGTAAACGATTGTAAAGTTATTAAAAAACTTTTTAGTTGTGCTAAGCGCTAAGACAGCATAACTGAGAATCCATAATCATGTATTTGTGGCAACCTACTTATTGGCTATATTTTTATTAAAAAATATATCATACTCGAACCTGAAAAGACATAAATTCCGGTGGGTAATGTACCTCCAGTAAATAAAAATATATAGGAAGTATATCTTAAGATGGCTTGACGGTACTGTGCTGCAATGTTACATTATGGTGGAATCAGAGTTAAGTCAGCCTAATCTGTGAATCAGAACGGAGGAACCATTACTATGGGGCGAATCTTACAAAGACTTAGGAGTGATGAGTGATAATTAAGTCAATAGTGGAAAAACTTCACTATTGAGTATTTAATTATCAATTAATAACTCACAACTCATAGTTTTTGAAGAGGGGTATCTCTCAGCCCTAGCCCGTCAGCTAACTTCGTAGGCATTGAGAGGAGACTGAAGAGACAGCATTAACATAATGTCCGGATCTCATCAGTATTCAAGGCTCGTACTGCTCAGATTTTTTGTACCTGCGCTCTTACTGTTTTGAGGTCAAAATAGTGATGTTTCAAATAAACTTGGCTGCCATCGTTGCGGTTGGTAGGCAAGCTGCTTGGAGAAAAACGAAACTAGTTATCATCAGGGATATTATCTTTGTGCCTATCCAAGGTAAGTTGGAGATAATCTTACGGTGGTGGGTTGTTGCACTTACTAACCATGAAGTGATGCTCACATCACTGGGAACTCTGGTTGCGAATTTAGATTATATCCTACACCCATTTGATCGAAGAGAACTAAGTCACTCAGGTTTTGAGGAGCTGTTGTTAACAAGTCTGCAACGGGTATTAGTCGGCTTTTGATCATGTGCAACGAGCGTAATTCTTACTAGGTTTTCGAGCGGGATGTCTAAATCGGCAATAATAACACTCAATCCAATTAATCAGCTTTTTTAATCTGTATAGTCCTTAGCGTAGAGCCAACACTTATACACTTTTATAGATGTTTTAGGCGCAGCTTTCAGCAATCCGTGATGGCAGGAACTTGGTACCGATCTCTTACAAGTCATACAGGTATTGCCCTGTCATGCAAATTGCTGACTCGTCGGTTCACTCGTTACTCTAAAGGAGGTATGCTCATGAGTATTTTCAGGAGGGAAATTGTTCGTAATACTGCATTTTTAGAAACAGACAATTTAGTTAAGATTTATTCCAATAGTGACGCCAGACACTCTGTTATTTTAAATAATGTGAATCTGACAGTCGGCGAAGATGAATATATTTCTGTCATTAGTCACTCAGGTTGCGGTAAATCTACGCTTTTAAAGATAGTCGCCGACTTAAACAAAAGACTCGATAGTAAAGAGATTTTTAAACCTGGCTCTGAGCGCCTGACGGTATTTCCCCAATGTTTTTTATTACCGTAGTTAAAAGTTAGAGAAAATCTTCGGGTAACTATAGATGAAGTGCTGAAAAATACCACTTTGGATGAGAGAATTAGCATTGTTAATAAACACTTGGTAATGCTAAATTTAACAATAGCACCTGACAAGTATGCCTATGAAATTTAAAGGGATATGAAACAGCAGGTGGATATTGCACGAGCGTTGGTAATTCGTCTAATGTTACAGATGAATGAACCTTTCCGGAAATTAGATGCCCTAACTCGTAGTAAGTTGCAGCGACAGGTATTGTATCTTTGGGAAAATAAGCGACAGGCAGTGATGATGATTACCCATAATGTGGATGAAGCAATTAATAAGTCTGATCGGTTTGTACTGGTGATTAATGGATTAACAGCTACAATCGGGGAAATTTTCGAGGTGTCATTTTCTCATCCACGCGATCAGCCAGCAATGTGAAATTCTGATGAGTATCAAGAAGTTCGCAACCACGCCACGAGTTTCCTAAATCGATATTTTACTCAAGACGAGTAAACTCAAACGTCCTCAAGGGGAAAAAGCTGTGAATATCAAGCCAATTTTAGTACGTCTACAGAATGTAATCGATAAAGATGAATTAATTGAGCAGATGGTGCTGCTAAAAGCGCCAAAAACACCTTTTTTAGAACAAGCTCAATCAGGAGAATCTGTCAATATAATTGTTGGCTATAACAGTTCGCCTCAAAGCCATACTGCCTTAGACATCGCTTTACTAATTGCTCACCAAACACGCCTAGCTACGAAAGCACAAGTTACAGTTCAAGTCGTTTACGTATTGGAGGAGAATGAATTCCCTAATTTTAGAAATATTTCCTTAACTGAGGAGCCAATAAGCAGTGTATCAACAAAACAAGTTCAACTCAGTTGTCCAGCCAACTTCGTCTCAAGAGGGCTTGGCACGCTTGCTCTCAATCCCATAAAATTACACACGAACGAATCACAACCAAGAAGAATATCGGTTGAGCAATTTGCAGAAGCCGAAGATATCCTCCGTCAGGCAATTTGTTTGGCTGACGAATGGAAGAGTCCATTTAAAGCTCTTCTCAGGTTTGGTTGCATTGCTACTGAGCTGAGGAACGTTGTAGAAGCGGAAGATGCTGCCTTACTTATTTTAGGCTGTAATTCTGTTAATCACTCGATAGTCCAAAAATTAGGTTCACGCTTTCGCTGCCCGGTACTAGGTGTACCAAAATTTTGTTAATGGCTGACGACTCAGCCCCTTCGCTTTATTTCCCAACCCGTTAACACCTTGGATTAAAACTGGGAGCAGTAGGCGAGCCACCTTGAGGACTGGACTCGCGATGTGCTATTGTACCGTCATCTACGGAAGGAATTTTGTAGACAAGAGTTAATGGCGTTCACGCTAAATACTGACTATCTTATAAATCAGCACATAACGTAAAAGCCACCTTGACTTAGGTGGTTTATTTGTAAATATTATTTACAAATTGCCTATTCGAGTTATTAGGTTATAGAATATAAGGCTATGCTAGCTATTCTATAACCTAGTCAAAACTAATAACCGATAAAGTGCAATACGTCACGTAAGACACTGAAACCAGCCAAATCCCAAAGTAAGTATGCCAGAAAACCAATCATTGCTAAACGACCGTTCCATAGCTCAGCTTGAGGATTGAAACCAAACAGAAAAGCATTACGGTCTTTACCATTGTAAGCAGTAGCAACTGGTGGTAAATCGGTAGAAGGAGTAGTTTTAGGTGTTTGCATTGTTTTTTATCTCCAATTAATTAGGTTTTCAGATGTCTTTTAGTGGTTGATGAGATGAAGTACGTCACGGAGGACACTGTAGCCAGCAAGGTCCCAAACTAGATATGCTAGAAAGCCAATCATTGCCAAGCGACCATTCCAGAGTTCAGCTTGGGGGTTAAAACCAAATAGAAAAGCGTTACGATCCTGACCGTTGTATTCAGTAGCAACTGGTGGTAAATCAGTAGTTGGACGAGTCTGCATGTTTTTGTCTTGTTTGTTGCGTTTGTTGACTCTAATGTAACAATTCTTAATTTGAGTGCTTTCTGTCTAGAGGTACAAACTATAACCTCTTGTGGACGATTCTCTTCATTATTTTTGCCTCACTAAATCTACCTAAAGAGGGTGGTAAAAAAAGTTATTGTAAATAAATGTAACGAGAACGACTTAAATTAAATTTATTGATTCATATACTTTTGTATATATTTATACATTTTTATTAATTATTATTTATGTATGAAAAAAGCAATTGAATTAGGTAGAAAAACTTCTGTCCCTCACTGTATGGTAGTTTCAGACTTTGGAGGGATGCAGAAAGGACCTTGCGTACCGGATTCTGAGCGTAAGGAGTTAGGTATTGCGATAAAATACAATTTCTGTTTTCACGTAAACTTTTATCCCTACTGACTTAAGGTTAGAGGAAGGAAATAGAATGTTTCACAGTACGCAAATAACGCTGGGACTGTACAAGCCGCTTTTTTGGGTGGCACAGCTTCCAGGAAATGTAGATATTACACCAGCGCAGGCGTCAGGTATTATTTCAGGACCACGCTTTTTTACAGCTGTGATTTCGGGTGTCATTCTGGCTTTTGCTTTCCAGTTAGTTTTGACGAACCTCTCCGTTGCTTTTGGTATTTCCTACTTAGGACGTTCCTCTGATTCAGATTCAAGTCATGGGGAAGCTGAAAGTTTAGGTGGTACGATTCGCAAAATTGGCATTCTGGTAGGAATGTGGACGGTAGTCACGGTGACAGTCGCCTTGGCAATTGCCTGTTTCCTAGCAGTAAAACTCAGTTTGTTAGCATTAAGTCCTGGATTGGGAGCAATTCTAGGGTTAGTGATTTGGGGAGCATACTTTTTGCTGCTGATGTGGGTGAGTACCACAACCGTAGGTTCCTTAATTGGTTCAGTGGTAAACACTGCAACTTCAAGCTTTCAAGCGATTATGGGGACAGCGACTGCTGCACTCAGTGCTAAAGCAGTGAACCAGCAAGTTGTCGCAACTGCGGAAGCAGCAGCATCAGCAGTGCGTCGGGAAATAGGCGGTGCGATCGATCCAAATAGAATCCGGGACAGTGTTGAAGATTATTTAGAAATGGTACGTCCCCCAGAATTGGACATATCTAAAATTAAGGGTGAATTTCAAAATTTATTAAACGATCCGCAATTGAAAGCGATCGCAGGTACTACAGATCTCCGCAACATTGATCGTCAAAAGTTTGTTGAATTAGTCAGCAGCCGTACCGACTTTTCAAAACGAGACGTTAACCGCGTTGTCGATACATTATATGGTGTTTGGCAGCAGGTCGTCAGTCAGCACGAACCTCAACAAGACCGCTTGGGTGAGTTGATTGACTATCTCAAATCTATGCCATCAGGACAAGCCAAGACAGATGAACTTAACGCCAAGCTGGATCAGCTAATTGCCGAGAGGCGTTCTACACAACAAGCCGACCAAAAAGCCTCCAATCAAGAATCGACAAATCCCTTTCAACAAACACTCCAACAAGGACTTGGAGGACTGATGGGTATAGTGTTGGGGCGAGCCGATTTGTCAGATTTGGATGTAGAAAAAATCTTAGGTGTTCTCTCCACTGCTAAAAATCAAGTCTCTAAACAAACTGATAAGTTAGGAGCTCTTACTCCTACACCATCGCAGCCTTATAATCCAATTCGCGCTGATATCGAAAATTACCTGCTCAATACCTATGCTTGGCAATTGAAAGGGGAGAAAATTGTCGAAGAATTCCGCGATGTGATTTACGATCCAGCAGCCGATCCAGGGACAGTACGGCGGGAGATCGAACAACTCAACAAAAACGATTTCATTAATATATTGCAACAACGGGGTCTGCTGACGCAAACGGAAATTCAGCAAATTGCTGAGCGGTTAGAACTTACCCGTCAAGAAGTACTGTTCACCGTCATTGCTGCAGAAGAGAAAGAAATAGTACATGACTTGCAAAGGCGAGTAGAAAGTTATCTATTAGTCACACCCAAGGCAGATTTGACGGAAGAAAGTATAAGGAGGCATTTCAAACCACTATTAGAAGATTCAGACGCTGATCACGAAACTCTGTCCCGGCGTTTGTCTCAATTTGATCGCCAGGAGATGCGGGAAATTCTGCTGGAACGTAATGACATTTATCCAGAGGAAGCAGATAGAATTCTCCATGACTTGCAAAAACAACGGGAACAAGTCTTAGTCGAATCCCAAGGATTGGCGGAACAGGCGAAATATCAAGCAGAAACGCTGTGGCTAAATTTAGAGTCATATCTGCGAAATACTGGGAAAGATGAACTTAACCCCAATGCGATTAGATCTGAACTCAATACTCTGCTGAGCGATCCGCAAGCGGGAGTTTCCGCACTTAAAGCGCGATTATCTCGCTTTGATCGCGATACCTTGGTGCAATTACTCAGTCAACGGGATGACTTGAATGAAAATCAAGCCAATCAAGTTCTTGATTCAGTAGAACAATCTTGGTATAATATCCGCCAAGCACCTCAAGTTGTTGCGGATAAAGCTAAGGAGCAGTACGAATCCACGACAACAGCTATTGCCGATTATCTGCGGAATACTGGCAAAGAGGAATTGAACCCAGAAGGAATTCAACGAGACATTAATAGATTGTTTGAAAATCCGCAAGAGGGTGCTATGGTACTGCGTCGCCGTTTGTCGCAGATAGACCGTGATACTTTAGTGAAATTATTGAGTCAACGTCAAGACTTGAGCGAAGAGCAAGTCAATCAGATCATCGACTCAGTACAAACGTCGATTCGCGATGTTGTACGTGCGCCGCGTCGCTTAGCGATTCGGACTCAGGAAAGAGTGCAAAATTTCCAAACTTATTTGCAAGAGTACCTGCGACAAACAGGTAAGGAAGAATTAAATCCGGAAGGTATTAAAAGAGACTTACAACTATTGTTGCACGATCCGCGAGTGGGGATCGAAAGTTTCAGCGATCGCCTTTCCCATTTTGACAGATCTACCGTCATCGCCTTGTTAAAAATTCGCGAGGATATGACTGATGAGGAAGCAGCACAAATTGCAGATAATATAGTCTCAGTGCAAGAGCAGTTTGTCGAGCAAGTACGGGGTATCCAACGGCGCATTCAAGACGTAGTTGATGGAGTTTTTGGTCGCATCCGCAATTACCTCAACTCTCTTGATCGTCCAGAACTTAACTATGATGGTGTCAAACGTGACGTTCGCCAGTTGTTTGATGATCCTCAGGCTGGGTTTGAATCGTTGCGCGATCGCTTGTCTTCTTTTAATCGCGATACCCTGGTTGCCATCATGAGTTCTCGAGAGGATATTTCCGAGGAAGATGCGAATCGGCTTATCGATCAAATTGAACGGGCGAGAAATAGTGTTCTGGAAAGGGCAGAACGCATACAACATGAAGCTCAGCGACGCTTGGAAGAAGTAAAGCACCAAGCACAGCGCCAAGCAGAAGAAACCAGAAAAGCTGCTGCATCAGCCGCTTGGTGGCTATTCACTACAGCAGTCGTCTCCGCCATCTTTTCCGCCATCGGAGGTGCTGTTGCCGTAATTTTCGTCTAAATTGAAAATTTTCCTGTGAATTTTTCTAGCCTCTCATCGCGGGAGGTTTTTTTTGCCGAAGACACTGAACCCCACCCCAGTAAAGCTGCGCTTTACTGGGGTGGGGTTCTCCCTATTTTCAAAATAGTTGTGCCAATAGAATCGTCATTGTCAACGCTGACTGGGAACATTTCATTGACACTAAGTTGACGTTGGATCGTTTTTTCCCGCATCCAATCGAAGTCACCCCACTTCATATACTCTCCCATACAGTAGGCAGAATATTCGATATGCTTTGTCTCATCAAAGATGAACTGATCAGACATTCGAGTCACTTTAGCTACATCTTCAGGTTTCGCATAAGTTTGCAGCACAGGGCGCAACAAGAGTTGTAAAATTAATGCCCGGATTTCAAGTAAATTTATTTGGATCAATTCATCCATAACTAACGACTCTTCCATAACTTCTTCAGCAGAAACAAGTGCTGTCGATGGATGCTTTTCCTGACTGTATTCGGGAGAGAAGGATTTCAATTGTGTCCTTAGCTCCTCGTCTAAACTCATCGGGAAAAGTATATTAACGAGAGTCGCGAACATCTTTGAGTGGCGAGATTCGTCAATAGAGTGATCGCGAATGCGCTTAGCAAAATCTTGGTTGCCAACACGTTGCCAGAATTGCCAAACCTGCTGAGAACCATTTCCTTCTTCAACGGCATTGACGATCAGGGAATTCGCGAACCACTCTGGCTTGCGGGCGTACTGACGATACATATTCCCATACCATGCCTGAGCATGAGGAGGTGGGTGAATCTCACATGCCTCTCTCAAAACTGCTGCGTATTCTTCACTAATATGGCAGTTATAACGTTGAAGATAATGAATTACTAAATCGCTAATGTTATTCATTATTGTACTTAATAATTGTTAGTTATACCAGTTCTATATGAAGTTGCCACAAATCAGATCCCCCCAACCCCCCTTTTTAAGGGGGGCTAGTTCTGATCAATTCTTAACCGAAAAGTATTGGGAATGATGTAAGGGCGTTCTGTGTAGATTACAACAGCGAAAACCCCTACCAAAGGTTTTGATGAACGCTAAATTAATTGAGGTTATTGATTGGAGGAGCCT
>JAQYWP010000488.1 GCA_029379285.1 Rhizonema sp. PD38 | reverse complement strand
AATAATCCTAATTCTAAAGTTTCATTCACTTGAACTATGACGATGCATATCGAACTCCAAAGTGCATTTGCCAACCGCCATGTCCTTAAAGTTATTAGTGGCTTAAATAACTTTGACGTTGCTCGCGTAGCAGCAATCATCAAAGCAGCAGATTTGGGCGGTGCTACTTTTGTTGACATTGCTGCCGATCCTGATTTAGTTAAATTGGCGAAATCATTGACAGATAAGCCAATATGTGTGTCAGCAGTAGAACCAGAGAAATTTGTCCGAGTACATGCAGCAGGAGCAGATCTAATTGAAATTGGTAACTTCGATTCTTTTTATGCCCAAGGACGTAGATTTGAAGCCGAGGAAGTTTTGGCGCTGACTCGCAAAACTCGCACTCTTCTTCCAGAAATCACTCTCAGTGTCACTGTTCCTCACATTCTCCAGTTGGATGAACAAGTTAAGCTGGCAGAGGAATTGGTGAAAGCAGGTGCAGATATTATCCAAACCGAAGGTGGTACTAGCAGTCACCCAACTCACCCTGGAACTTTAGGACTTATTGAAAAAGCCGCACCCACCTTAGCCGCAGCTTATGAAATTTCTCGTGCAGTATCAGTTCCAGTGCTGTGTGCTTCGGGTATCTCTAGCGTAACAGCACCTCTGGCGATCGCCGCAGGTGCAGCTGGTGTTGGAGTCGGTTCTGCTATCAACCAACTCAACAGCGAAGTGGCAATGATTGCTGTAGTACGTAGCTTGGTAGAAGTCTTGGGAACTGGAAAAAAAGTAGGGAGTAGGGTGTAGAGAGTAGCGAGTGGGATTTTTGGATTTTGGATTGCATCTTAGATCCAAAATCTAAAATATCTATTCCCCCTAACTCAGGCAATCCTTCAAACTATAAATGACCTGATCTTGCTGTTCAACGGACAATTCTGGGAACATGGGTAAGGATAAAACTTGGTGGCAGGCTTGCTCTGCTACAGGTAATTGCCCCACCACATATCCCAAATATTGATAAACTGGCTGTAAGTGTAAAGGGTAGGGGTAGTAAACCATTGTGTTTACACCCCTCTCTTGCAATTGAGTCCGAACCAAGTCTCTTTTATTTTCTAAAACACGAATGGTATATTGATTCCATACTCCCATACCACCAGCTAATTCTTGAGGTGGAATGATGCCGGAAATCTGACTGAGGAATTGGTGGTAATGGGCTGCGACTTGCCGTCTTTGGTTATTCCACATACTTAGATAACGCAGCTTAATTTGAAGTATAGCTGCTTGTAATGCGTCTAAACGGCTATTAACACCAATCTCTTCTTGTAAGTAGTTAGTTTTTTGACCGTGATTTCGGAGCATCCGAATTTTCTTTGCGATCTCTGGATCGTTAGTTGTTATCGCCCCACCATCTCCACAAGCACCGAGATTCTTTGTCGGGTAAAAACTAAAGCAACCGATATGTCCAATACTTCCAACTTTTTGCCCAACCCAACTTGCTCCTGTAGACTGAGCGCAATCTTCAATAACAATGAGATTATGGGTTTGTGCTACGTCAATCAATGCGGTCATATCCGCAGGTTGCCCAAATAAGTGTACAGGTATAATTGCTTTAGTCTTCGGTGTTATTACCTTCTCGACTTGCTCCACATCCAAATTAAATGTAGTCGCATTGATATCCACAAACACTGGCTTAGCACCTAAATTGCTGATGACTTCCGCAGTGGCAATAAAAGTGAAGGGTGTTGTAATGACTTCATCACCTGCACCAATATCAAAAGCTCTCAATGCTAAAGAGAGTGCATCAGTACCAGAGTTACAAGCAACACATTCAGTCACACCAGTGTAAGCGGCAAACTGTTGCTCAAAACCTTCAACTACAGGACCACCAATATAACGACCAGAAGCCAGAACCTCCAAGACGGCTGCACTCACTTCTGCTTCGATTGTAATGTATTGCTGCCTGATGTCAAAGGCAGGGATGGAATGTACACTTTGAATCATGAGTTTTTATCTTAAAGAATTGAAGATAGATGCCGACTGGAATTGTGGCAAGCATTCAGCTATTATCGGTCACTGGTTAACGTTCTTAGAAGCAAATCGTGTAACCCTTTAAAGACATAAGCAAGTCATGTATGCTCATGCTGACGATTAACGGTTGATATACTTACGAGTGATCAAGGAAACAAGGTTACAGAAAGATTACCATGTGGTATCAGCTTTACTCAGAGTTTTTACTAAGATATATAATCGGAAGAGCTATCATTTTCTCTTGAAAGTGATATACATCAACCTGAATCAATACCAAGGATTAAAGTTCCTAACGTGTTAGCTTTTTTTGAGGACTTGTAGAGATACGCTGTCGGAAACATCTCTACTGACTACACTGATGCGAGATGCCCGGATTGAAAGTTCAACTTACCCCTAGATTTATCCATCGAATTATCTAAAATCTAATCCACTGCGGTGCAACCCTCTGGCAGGGAGATAATCCGGGCATTCGTTGCATAAAAGTTTGCTTTATTTGGGAAACCAAAAGCGCCAAAATTGATTGACTATACTGAAAATGACAAAGGAGGTAGAAAACCCATGCAGGATCTGATCAAACTGGATTTGGTGGATTTGGCTAGCGCTGTAGGATTGATGGGCATAGCTATTGGTTTATCTGCGTGGGAAAAACTGGGACTAGAACTAAACTTAGCCCTTGCAACTGGTCGAACTATCCTGCAATTGGTGGTATTAGGATATGTTTTAGACTTTGTGTTTGCTTTTGACAATAATCCTTGGGCCGTTTTGGTGATGTTAGCAGTAATACTGACAATTTCAGCGGTTGGAGTCAGAAATCGCATAACTCAAAAAATTCCACAGATATTGCCCTTGGTATGGGGGTCCATTTTTGTTAGTACAACTCTGACGCTGATTTATGTAAATTTCTTGATTATTCAACGTCCAGACAGATTAATAACTGAGCCACATAGATGGTATGAAGCGCAGTATATTATTCCCTTGGCTGGAATGGTGTTAGGTAATGCCATGAATGCTGCGGCGATCGCTGGAGAACGCTTAGTCAGCACTATCAACGCCAGTCATTTAGAAATAGAAACTCATCTTAGCTTAGGCGCAACCCCCCAACAAGCAGTGATTCAATACCGTAAAGACGCAATTCGTGCCGGAATCTATCCTAGTATTAATCAAATGATGATTATCGGGATGGTCACACTTCCACCTATCATCACCGGGCAGTTGCTGAGTGGCGTTAATGCCCGCGAAGCCGCATCCTACCAAATTTTGATTATGTTCATGATTGCTGTCACCAACTTGCTAACAACAGTGTTGCTTACACGAGGACTTTGTCGCGTTTTTTTTAACTCTGCTGCACAGCTAATCAGGAGCTAATATGGCAACGTTTAATCTCCTAACTTGAGCCACAGCACTCTCAGTTGCAGGGCAAAGAATGGGGATATTGCTACTTCTTTGTCAATTAGCGACGGTACTGTTCGCGCTTATATTAACAATATACTATCAACCTTTTCATCAATGGACTCTGCTATGATGAGGCTTGGAATCAACAGACTCTCCTCAACAGAATTGTCGAGGTGATCGACTCTCAACCAAGGTAGACTACTGAAAATTCTACTTGATCAGGAGTTCAAACAATGGGAGCAAAAAAGATTTTGATGATTGTTGGCGACTTCGTAGAAGATTACGAAGCAATGGTGCCTTATCAAGCTTTGACAATGGTTGGGCATTAGGTGCATACGGTGTGTCCGGATAAAAAGCCAGGTGAGACAGTTCGCACCGCCATTCACGATTTCGACGGTGAGCAAACCTACAGCGAAAAGCCGGGACATAAGTTTCGCATCACGACGGACTTTAATGAAGTCAAGCCTGAAAATTACGATGCGCTGATAATACCTGGCGGACGTGCGCCCGAGTATCTGCGCTTGAACGATCGCGTGCTGGAGATTGTCCATCACTTTGCATTTGAGAACAAACCGCTCGCTGCTATCTGTCACGCACCACAGATACTTGCAGCTGCAGGCGTGCTGAAAGGTCGGCTATGCACTTCCTACATCACCCAAAAGCCGGAAGTGTTGTCAGTAGGAGCGCAGTGGGGCGAACCAAACGAGACTCTCTCGAATGCGTTTGTAGACGGCAACCTTGTGACTGCTGTGGTGTGGCCCGGTCAACCTGAGTGGCTGCGTAAGTTCTTGGAAGTTTTGGGTAGCCGCATAGAACCTTAAATTAGTAAACAGTGATTATGAAGTGTGGGGGATAAAGATACGTACTACCAGCGCCTGATACTAACTGGTGATAAAACTGATAACTGATAGAAATTATGAAGAGCAAATATTTAAATCATGGAGTTTAACAATGTCTGACAACAAAAAAGTCTGGCTAATTACTGGTAGTTCTACTGGGTTTGGACGTGCTTTAGCTCAAGCAGTTCTCAAACATGGGGATGACGTCGTCGCTACCGCCCGCAAACCGGAACAATTAAACGATTTAGTTGGTGAATTTCCAGACACAGCAAAGGCTGTCCGTTTGGATGTTACTAACCTCAACGAAGTAAAAGCAGTGGTGGACACAGTCATAGAAGCATTTGGTCGGATTGATGTACTTGTGAATAACGCTGGCTTCGGTTTGATTGGGGCGCTAGAAGAAGTGAGCGAGGAGCAAATTCGGCGCAACTTTGAGACAAACCTCTTTGGTGCAATTAATATGATGCGAGCTGTCCTGCCAATTATGCGACAACAGAAAGCAGGACACATCCTCAATATGTCTGCAATTGCCGGATTTACCAACGAATTGGGCTTCTCTATTTATGGAGGTGCTAAGTTCGCCTTAGAAGGTGTATCGGAAGCAGTACATGGTGAAGTTGCACCCCTTGGTATCAAAGTAACAATTGTCGAACCAGGTCCGTTTCGTACTGATTTTATCGGGCGATCTCTTGACCGAGCAGAACAAAGCATGAATGTATACAAAGATACTGTTGGTAAGTTTCTCCAGTTCCTCGACAAAATAGAAGGAACTCAGTCAGGAAACCCTGATAAAGCAGCACAGGTGCTGATTAAAGTTGTGAATTCTGAGAATCCACCGTTACGTTTGGTACTCGGTAAGTATGCCTACAGCAAGTTCCGTCAGAAGATTGAGTCGCTGACTGCTGAGTTAGATGCTTGGGAGGCTGTAACAGCAAATACTGATTTTGAGACAGTTGAAGGATGACCGAAGAAAGAACTCGAAAGTCTTGAACTCAAAAGTGGTCAAAATTGGGAGTGTTCTACGTCAATTAAATGAATTTAATGAACGAATTTGTAAATAGAAAGTTTTGCCAATTCGTTCATTGAAGTCATTTAGATACATCTGTACCCAAACGTGTTCGTAATACCTGGCTAATTTTTCAAGAAGGAGAAAAATTTTGCTGGGTTTGTGTTTAGGCGCTACTCAATGAACATAATCGAAAAACCGTTAGAAATTAAGGAGAGAAATGATGAGTAATAATGTTTCCAAAATTGCACTTGTGACTGGCGCAAATAAAGGTTTGGGATTCGAGATTAGCAAACAACTAGCAAAACAAGAAATACAAGTTATCCTCGGCGCGAGGGATATTGCTAAAGGGCAGGAAGCTGCTGAAAAATTGAAACAGCAGGGATTAGATGTTTACCCCCTGACTCTAGATATAAACAACGTCGAAAGTATTCAAAGTGCAGTCAATACAATTAAAGAGAAATTCGGCACACTACACATTTTGGTGAATAACGCAGGTGTCATGCTTGACTGGACAACCTCCGTGTTTGATGTTAGCTTGGACACACTGACTCAAACGTTGCAAACCAATATTTATGGTGCTTTCCAGCTTTGTCAGCTTTGTATTCCACTAATGAAAGCATCAGGCTACGGTCGCATCGTTAACATGTCTAGCACCCTCGGCTCGCTGACGGATATGAGCGATCTAAACTCCCACTATGATAGCGTACAGGGTCCATCCTATCGATTATCGAAAACGGCTCTGAATGCGGTTACGGCTATATTTGCCAGAGAGTTAGGAGGCACAAATATTCTGATCAACTCTGCTTGCCCTGGCTGGGTTCAGACTGATATGGGCAGTGAAGCAGCACCTCTAAGTATTGAGCAAGGTGCGGATACTCCTGTCTGGCTTGCTACGTTACCGGATGGTGGACCTCATGGTGGTTTCTTCAATAGTCGAAAACCTGTCGCCTGGTAATGCTTACTTCCAAGACGAGTGTAAGAGGTAAATCGTCGTTTTGCCAACGCCAGCTTTTCGTGCGATCGCCTCGATTGACAAATCCCGTACTGTTCCCTCCATTAGCTTTAAGCAGTTACGATTTGGGTCAGATGCTTCAAGATACAAAGTACATCATATAACTCATTTCCAGGATTACGTACTTCAAACATTTTAGAGGTTCCATATTGAATAACTTCACCCTTAACCAATTTGATAAAAATGAAACTTCCACCTGTAGTAATCATACCGAAACTAGGTCTATCTGGGTCAGGATTACCTAACATATAAGCCAAAATTTGTGCAAGTCCTTTTTCAATAGAATACTCTGCTTGTTTAGACTCAATAATCATAGCCCATAGTTGGTCTTTTAGTACTAAAGTATTTATTTTTTCCTTGATGATTACTCCTTCGTCTTCATCCGTAATGTCTATTTG
>JAQYWP010000487.1 GCA_029379285.1 Rhizonema sp. PD38 | reverse complement strand
CAGTCCTGCATTCCGGCAGGTCATCCCTGGCGCGGTGGACAGCGATGGCGCGTGGGTGGAATCTGGTACCTTCCAGATTGAGTCTGCGCCCATAGCCGGGGAGCAGACGACGACGATCAACTGGTATTCCGACGAGGGTGAACTCCGGTTCCGAATCGTCGAAGTCACCCCGCCACGAGACTGAGACTAGTCCACTCTTAACCCTACTACCGTAGCAGGGTTTGTTTTTTTAGCGAACTGTTTGAATAGATTGAGAATTCTCTTAGAAAATGCGCTGCGCGCTCGTTGAGAGAAGATCACTTTTGATACAAAATCTATGACAACCATCTCCTCAAATCCAGCCACAACACGCACAAAGCTCGTCGGAGAGAGTACTCTCTCCGACAGACTTTGCACAAAAAATCAACTAATTCAAAATACAACATATAATCCATATCCGAATACCGTAGATATGTGGACTGCTGAAGCTTTGGAATCGGATAGGAGAGCGATTGAAGTCGAAGAACGCTCTGATTACCTACGTATGGCATACAGTTGCATTTGAAGCACGTAAAGCTTCTCTGATTTGTCGTTGAGCAAGAGTGTAGACTAATAAACATAACCCCATAATCATTGCCAAAGCCTGTATTCTTTCTGGGATTTGGAACCTATTTGCAGGGAGCGCTGATTGGAAGTACAATAAAATATCCACAAATTTCAGTAAATTAACAAACAGGAAAATTATGTCACAGATTAACACTGAAGATTCTTCATCGACCTTAAATCAGAAAAGTAGAATCTTAGATATAGTAGATTTGCTTAAACAGTTATACTTAACTGTGAATTTACGTGAAGCTGCAGTGAAAGATTTTACGTATGAATATAACTACGATTATCTAAATCCTTTAGCCGTAACGAATGTAACTCAATGCCCAACAATTTTAGGTAATACTATACCTCTTCTTCCTAAAGAAGAACTTCCTAACCTCAAATGGCTAATTGCAGTAATAATCCGACTAGTGGTTATTCAGTTAAACAAATTTTTAATTCCTCAACCGAATTTGTTGAATTCAATAAATGCCGTTTCTTTATATGCAATGGATAACGAAATAAACGAGCCAGAAGTTCAAGAAGAATTAGACGCTGTACTTTTGAAGCTGAAATCAACTTTAGAAGAAGTTAACCAATATCAGAAAGTTGATGAGCAACTTGCGCTTGTTAGAATTGCTCATCAACCAGAAAGAATTACTCACCCTTCAATTGATGAGGAATTTCAAGAAATTGACAAACAGATGGCTCAATTCTTAGTTGAAAATCCAGAAAGGGTTACCCTGAATTTAGAAGAATTAAGTGAAGAACCTAAAATCCAAAATCTTAAGGAAATAATTAAATCCACGGCTAAGTTAGCAGAACTAGCTAAGTATCAAATCCCCAGTTTAAAATCTGCTTCCGATTCTTCTAGCCTTGAAAATTACAACAAACAATTTCAAGCTATAGCCAAGCCGGATATTTCTTATCACTTTCAAGAAGATAAATATTTTGCTTATATGCAGGTGGCTGGCCCTAACCCAGTTATGCTACAGCAGCTAACACAACTAGATTTGCGTTTACCAATTACTGAAGACAAATACTCTGATGTTGCTAACTTTTATGGAGTTTCAGATACTCTAAATAATGCATTAGCCGAGGGTCGAATTTATTTAGCAGATTATACTCTGTTAGATACTTTGGTAAATGGTACTTTCCCTCAAAAACAAAAGTATATTTCTGCTCCTTTAGCGCTATTTGCAGTACCACCAAGTAGCTATAGAGTTCGCTCTTTATTCCCAGTAGCAATTAGTTATCAGCAGACTTCAATTAGTAATAATTGGATTTTATTTACACCCTTAGTTACTGATACTGACGCAGATACGTGGATGACTGCCAAGAATATTGTACAAATGGCAGATAGCAACTATCACGAGTTAGTCAGTCACTTAGGCCGTACTCACTTAGTGGTTGAGCCTTTTGTTGTGGCAACTAATCAATTGCCTGACCACCACAATCTAAGACGCCTGCTAAAACCTCATCTTGAGGGTACTGTACTGATTAATTATGGGGCTCATACAATGTTAATTACTCCTGAGGGTCGTGTAGATGAACTGCTAGCTAGCAGTATTGGAAGTAGCCAAACTCTAGGTATTAATGGAGCGCAAAGCTATCTGTTTAACTTTAATGATATTGCCTTTCCTGATACTTTAAAAAGTCGGGGTGTTGACGATGTTAGCAAACTACCTACTTACCCTTATAGAGATGACGGGTTACTAATTTGGGGGGCTATTGAAAGTTGGGTTAAGGAATATTTTAGTCTCTACTACAGCAATGATTTATCAGTTCTTAACGATAAAGATTTACAGACTTGGGCATCTACATTGATTTCTCCTGAAGGAGGCCGCTTACAAAATTTTGGGGACGATAGACAAGGGCAGATTAAAACGTTAGATTATCTAGTGAAAGCTGTCTCGACGATTATTTTTACGGCTAGCGCTCAACACGCTGCTGTTAATTTTCCGCAAAAGAAGCTGATGATGTATACACCAGCATTTCCTTTAGCCCGTTATATACCTGTACCTATAGATCCCCAGCAGCCAAAGAATTTCATACATGGGCTAGCGCCGCTAGAGCAAGCACTAAGTCAGATAGATTTACTTTATTTACTTGGCTCTATCTACTACACAAATTTAGGCAAATATTCCGCATCAGCTTTTCAACCACATGTAATACCGACTTTGCAGAGATTCCAGACAAACCTAAAAGACATTCAGCAACAGATTAACCAGAGAAATAGTAATAGTAAGGGTGATAGGATAATACCTTACGAGTTTTTGCTCCCTACCAATATTCCTCAAAGCATCAATATTTAAACGAAGCTCATAGAGATTATATCATGTTTGTACCTGACAAAGATGCACTATCTTTAATTTCCATGGAAGAATTTCAGGAATTATATTCAATTCATTGGGGAATTGAATCTTCGCATCGAGCTCCACGCGCAAGTCTGTGGAATTGGGCAATTTATGGTGAGCCAGCGCGTTGCGGGGGTTCCCCCCCGTTGTAGCGACTGGCGAACCCGTAAGGGTATTGACCGTAACCGTGGGGGGTAACGAGGAAATGAGGGTTTCAAGCGATTTAAAGGGATAATTCTGTCACCCCTCAATAAACTACGCTTTATTCCAACAACAACAAGATATCCTAAAGTTCTTGAGTTGGGGAGCTGAATTTAAAGCAAAAGTTGAGTCTTCCATAAATCAATCGATTCCTAAAGCGGGAGGCGAAGCTGGTAAACTTTTACGCTCGTTGCTTTTCAAAGCCCATCAATGGTGGTATTTTCTCGATCATCCAGAAGTGCCTCCGGATAATAACCTTGCAGAGCGATCGCTGCGTTTAGCGGTCACCAAGAGAAAAGTTAGTGGAGGTTCCCGTTCAATGGAGCGGTTTAAGGATACTGCCAATTTATTAACAGTAGTACAAACTTGCCGTCGCCAAGGACGTTCCGTAATTGAATTTTTTGAGCAAGCTATAAAAGCTATGATCAACCTTTCTGTACAGGTACCATCTTTAATACCTCAACTCTAGACCTGAATCCTTACTGATCTTTGTAGTACCTGATGCTTGTCCAGTAAGCGTTTCAGGCTACGAAAGTTAATTTAGTCCAAAGTCCAGTAATTTAAGGATGAAAGGGAATAGTAAATTCTGGTTAAAAGCTAACGCTGAAATTATGTTACATCTTCGCTGCCAATGGATCGCTGGAAGTTGGGATAATTTCTGCAATTCCATCTTCACTTCTTTCCTCAATCCCCAAACGAGTGGTTAAATTTTATACCAATTCTCTTTTTTGACGAACTTACCTGTAATAATAAACACTCAATGACTTTTTCAAGGGTGTAGAGCTATAAGCATCAAACTATTGTTCAGCAATCTTCATGGGATATCTTCTGAAGAAAAATTGTCGTGCCTATCGTCAAATTTATTGTTTTAAAATATACTCTTAATTCTCTGTATGAGGGATCAGCGATCGCCCATTTTTGGACTCATCCCACAAAATCGCATTGCTCCCTTTTGGCTTTATGTACCGACTCTTTTTCCCATGTAATACTTGGGCTAGTATTGCCCCTCATCACGTGTTCCAAGTAATCAGATCTAGTCATACCAAAACATTCAGCAGCGATACCTATTGCCTTCCAGGTATCATCAGTTAATCTTAAAGACCGCACTTGACGATAATCATCGTCTTTGAGCGCGAACTTGCCTTGAATATCCCGCTTCCACATGACTCTACTGTGATACCGTGTATTACACCGTTGTATCAAGTAAATTCCGTATCAAATGTATTGTGGTTTACTTTACAATCAGCACTGATATGAGCCATATTGAAAGGTGCTACGAAAAACAAAGCTGCTTGGGCTAAGCTTGCTCCACAGTCACAAAAATACCCGCTACTTGAGCATAGTAAAAATGAGTCGCTAAGGGTCTTAAGTCGATTTATCAAGACTTACACTTGGTCAACAATAGGTGTGATTTGTGCTAGTGGTAACAGTGCTGTCAAAGAATTTGAGATTTTGACCCATGGGGTGCAACTTCGATGGCGATCGCCTCCATCAATCTACCTGATGAGGGGCAAGCTACAGAAATCGCATTCCAAACAATGTCAGTAGACTGAAAAGTTTTCTGTGAAGCCTTACCAGTCCTTCATTTTCCCTTGGGAATGCAATCCGCAGAAATCAGAACCTCTGTTCTGGATGCATTTACAGCAGTTTTCACCTAACCACACTATTGATAAGGGCGAACAGCCGTTCGCCTCTACGACTGTGGTCTATTTACCTGAAAATTGCTG
This sequence comes from Rhizonema sp. PD38, assembly GCA_029379285.1. Classification (GTDB taxonomy): domain Bacteria; phylum Cyanobacteriota; class Cyanobacteriia; order Cyanobacteriales; family Nostocaceae; genus Rhizonema. The sequence goes on along the minus strand of JAQYWP010000487.1, from coordinate 1,808 downwards.
TAAGAGCGATCACTTGTGGTAGCGATCACCAGCCCCGAAAACGACGGCTCTTACCCTTATTCTTTCGTCAACTTTCACTCATTTTTCGGTCTACTGAATGTTTTCACAGCTCATATTCAATTACAGCAGCAATCCACCAGGCTAGTTTTAGTGCCATTCATCTACAAAATCGTTCATCGTTATGATTCCATCTTTTGAGACACTGTTGTGCCCATGCTGTACGGCTGCAACTGTGCAGTCCTTATCTCAATATGGTTTTCAGACCTTCTCAGATCTGGTTAGTCTCCTGGGGACAGGGGCATTATCCACCCTAGCAGGTCCGAATAAAAAAACTCCAGCCCCTGCTATGTCCACTGAGCTGTTGCATGATTCCCTATCTCAAATTCAGTCAGAAGCGATGTGAATAAATTCCATTAGGAAGATAAAATCGCAAGCTTTGGTGGTTGATCTCTTTTGGGAGCCGATGCCCGAAGAGGCAGGCTTGTTAGGTTATCAATCTGTGTTCTAACTACTGTTGTTGATGTTGAATTACCAAAAACTGCCCATGTATACTCAAATCCAAACTTGGATATTCCGACTAATAAGCACTTTTTTAGCTGCAATTGCTAGCATTGGGATTATTTTTTTTACAGGACCGGGCAGTGACGCCTCAGCTCAGATTTTCAATACTCTGACAGGTACAGAGGATCTAGAGAAGCTTCCTTTTGCTAAGACTTGTAACATCGACTACTCTATTAATGTAGAAAAAGATGACTCTCTGTGGCGGGCTGCCGAAAGAGCGCAGGAAGAGACACTCACCACCCTGGGGGAACTGGTTAAAAGACAGACTGGTACAGGCGACAAAGAGGGGCTGGACAATATGGCCGAATTCCTAAAGGAGGAACTCGAGAAAATTGATGGAATTGATGAAAAGGATGAGGATGTGAAAATGATAGAGCCGGAAGATAAAGAACCTGAAGTTGTAGGCAAGATCATTGTCGGCACACTGCAAGGCACCAAAAAAGATGGTAAAAAGCTGCTACTATTAGCACACATGGACACGGTATACGAACGCAAGAACGACGGAATATCATTGAAGCAAGAGGATGGGAAGGCAATAGGACCCGGTGTTGCAGATGATAAATCAGGGATTGCCGTAATTTTACACAGCTTAAAGTTACTGCGAAATCCCGAGCCTGAAGAAAATCCTCAAATTCCCAGATTACAAGATCAAGACTTTGGCAAAATCACAGTGTTGATAAATACTGATGAAGAGAAGGGTTCAAGAGGTTCCTCCACTCTAATCGAAAAACTGGCAAAGGACAGTGACTTAATCTTTTCCTACGAGCCAACACAATTTTTACCAAAAGATGTAAAAGAAAAACTTATCGAGAAACTGAAAAGTAACCCGGAACTTATCGAGAAACTGAAAGGTAACCCGGAACTTATCGAGAAACTGAAACTTAATCCGGAACTTAACCTGAGCGTTGACACGGAGGTGATGGTCGAAGGTTTATCCGGCATCAAAACTCTTGTTGCAAAAGTCGAGGGTCAAGCAGCCCACGCGGGAAGCAATCCTGAGCAAGGTGTCAATGCTCTAGTTGAAGCGTCGGATTTCGTAATCCGTACAAAAGATTTGGATCAGGGTATTGGCAAATTGCGCTTCAATTGGACGGTCCTCAAATCAGGTGAAGTGTCAAATGTCATTCCGAACGAAGCGACTATAAAAGCGGATATTCGTTACCCCAGCAAAGAGTATTTACCTGAATTGGAGAAAGACCTTAAGAAACTAGTTGATGAGACATATTTGCCGAAAGCGAAGATTTCTA
>JAQYWP010000486.1 GCA_029379285.1 Rhizonema sp. PD38 | reverse complement strand
CCCACTGGCACTGGTTGTAAATTGGCATCGAGGATATAAAATTGGGTGTTGGCGATCGCGCCGCCGATGGACACCGAGCCTGAACCTGCTTTCACTTGAGACACTGCTGACCAAATGGTAGTTTCAGTCGGACCATACATATTCCATAAGCTATCTGCACGCTCTAGTAATTGAGCTGCCAGTTCGCGTGATAAGGCTTCACCACCACAAAGTATTTTCAATTGTGGGTTGCCAAGGAAGCCTGCTTGCATCAGCGCTCGCCAAGTCGCAGGTGTACCTTGCATCACTGTGGCTCTTGATGTTGCCAAAGCAGCAGCACTTTGACCACCATCGGCAATCATATCGCGGGTGAGGACGACGCTTGCGCCTATGCTCAACGGTAGGAACAACTCCAACGCCGCAATGTCAAAGGTGATCGTTGTCACTGCTACCAGTACATCTGATGACACCATCCCTGGTTGAGCGGACATTGTACTTAAGAAATTGACCACAGCGCCGTGGCTAATTTGTACTCCTTTGGGGCGTCCAGTGGAGCCCGAGGTGTAGATGGCATAAGCCAAGTTCTCAGCGCAGACATTGGTGTTAGGGTTGGATGAATAGCCGTTCTGCCAATCTGAGTCTAAGTAGACAATACGCCCATGTATGTCGGGCAGTTTCTCCAATAGAGCCTGTTGTGTGAGCAGCACTTGGACACCTGAGTCTTCCAAGATGTACGCCAATCGTTCCGGGGGGTAGATGGGATCGAGTGGTACATATGCCCCACCTGCTTTGAGAATTGCCAACAGTCCCACTAACATCTGTATTGAGCGTTCTACACAAATAGCGACCAACACTTCTGAGCTTACACCCAATGAACGTAGGTGGTATGCCAGTTGGTTAGCAAGAGCGTTTAACTCACTATAGGTAAGTTGTTGCTCTTCAAACACAACTGCCACAGCTTGTGGTGTTTTCTCAACCTGTTGCTCAAACAATGAATGCAGACATAACTCTTTTGGGTAGTCTACATGGATGCGGTTCCACTCCACTAGGAGTTGGTTTTGTTCTTTTGCACTTAGCAGTGGTAGTTCTGATAGTTTCTGTTGGGGATTGTCAACTATAGCTGACAGTATTGTTTGATAATGCCCTGTCATGCGCGAGATAGTGACAGCATCAAACAAATCTGTATTATATTCGATAACCCCCATCAATCCATTGGTTGTGTTTTCCAGAACTAAGGTAAGATCAAATTTGGCTGTGGAGCTTTCGGCTGGTAATAAATATCCCCTCAGTCCAGGAAATTGCAACTCCGATAGCGGTGCTTGCAGGGTAAAAATCACCTGGAACAGTGGTGTATGGCTTAAAGAACGCTCTGGCTGCAATTGCTCGACCAACTGCTCAAAGGGCACATCTTGATGGGCATAAGCATCAAGTGCCATTTTCCGGACTTGCGACAGTAAATCGCTAAAACTGGGGTTGCCAGACAAATTGGTACGTAGCACTAAAGTGTTGGCGAATAACCCGACTAACCTCTCGGTGTCACCATGATTACGGTTGGCGATCGGTGTGCCTACACAGATATCAGTCTGATTCGTGTAGCGAAACAGCAATGTTTGGAATGCTGCTAAGAGCATCATGAACATCGTCACACCTTGTTTCTGGCTTAAGGTAGCGATCGCCTCAGTCAGTTCCTTCGAGAATGAGAGTTTCTCAATTGCTCCGTAGTAAGTTTGAATAGCAGGTCGAGGTCGGTCGGTTGGTAGTTCCAACAAAGTCGGCGCACCCGCCAGTTGTTCTTTCCAATATGTCAGCTGCTTTGTTAGGACTTCTTGTTGCAACCACTGCTGCTGCCAATGAGCAAAGTCTGCGTACTGAACGGGTAATTCTGGCAGCGCTATTGGTTGATTATTGCACTTAGCTTGGTAGACTGCTGCTAACTCGTTCACCAGCACCCCCATTGACCACCAATCTGAAACCATGTGGTGCATCACCAGTAGTAGGATGTGTTCTGTGGGTTCAAGCTGGAATAAAATAGCCCGCACTAATGGATCAGTTTCGAGATCAAATGGTTGCGCGACTTCTTCAATTCTCAATTGTCGGCAAGCACTGTCTCGCTCTTTTAGCTCAAGGTGTTGCAAGTCTATGACTTTTGGTGTTATGGTCACGCCGCTAGCAATCACTTGCATTGGTTGCCCATCTACTGCTACAAAGTTGGTGCGTAGAACTTCATGGCGGCTGATGATGTGATTGAGACTGTACTCAAGGGCAGCGATGTTGTGTAAATGACCTTCAAAACGCACAGCCGCCCCAACATTGTAAAAGCCACTATTCACCTCTAACTGCTGTAGGAACCACAAGCGTTGTTGAGCAAAGGAGAGAGGTAGCTTTCCTTTTCGTGAAACAGGGAGAATCGGCGGAAGAGTAGAACTTGAGGTAAGATTTGTCTTTTGCAGAAACGCGAGGATTTCTGCTTTGCGCTCTTGCAACTGCACACGCAGAGACGGTGTCAGTGTTCCCCCAGGAGCGTTACACCGTAGACGTTCACCATCCGCCCACACCTTTATATCCAAACTGCATAGGTAAGACAAAAATTCTTCAGTAGTTTTCATAATTCTATCTCCTCGCGATCGCTCGCCATCTCATCGGGGAGAGCATGTATTTGTCGTACTATCGAACGAATCCTTTCAATGCGCTCCGCCAATCCTGCTACACTAGACTCCTCAAACAGTATGTTCAAGGGCAACTCAACTTGGAAAGTTTCGCGCATCCTAGAAATGAGTTGAGTAGCTAGCAAAGAATGTCCCCCTAGTTCAAAGAAGTTATCGTAAATGCCCACTTCCTCAATTCCAAGTAACTGTTGCCAGATATTCGCAACAGTTTGCTCAAGTTCATTGCGAGGAGCAACATAAGCATTACTAAGTTTAGGTCTTGGATGTGTTGGTTTTGATAAGATTGTAAACTCTTGCGGTTCTAAGGCATTTTTGTCAGCATTTTCCCACTGTTCTCGAATCTTTAAATCTCTAGTAGACACCACAACTTGAGACAATTTACTTTCCAAAATGCGGCTAAAGGCATCTACACCCTCATCGGGCAATATCGCTTGTTTAAGCATCTCATTCCGCAATTTTTGAAGTTCGAGTGGCAGCGCTACATTTACTGCCATGCCCACTTGCCAAGTATCCCAGTTAGTACATATGGTGAAAGTGCCACCTTTTGAATTTTTGTAGTGAGTAAAAACGTCAAGAAAGGCATTTGCACTAGCATAGTCTACCTGCCCAAATCCTCCTAATATTGAATTAATTGATGATGTCAGAATAAAGAAATCCAGTGGAATATCCTTAAAGATGGAATCGAGAACTAACGTACCTTTCACTTTAGGTGCGAAGATTTTCTCTACAACATCTAGAGTTTTGCCTTGAACCATGCCACCTCCTGGAACACCTGCGGCATGGAGTACTCCATGAATCTGACCAAATCGATCCAGTCCCTTAGCAATAGCCTCTTGCATTTGTTGCTGATTGCTGACATCTGCACCGAGCACCAAAACCTCAGCACCTAGCTCTTCAAGTTCCTGAACTTTCCTGATTCTTTGGCTAACAGTATCCTCAGCATCATGACTAGCAAGCCATTCTTCCCACTCTTCTTTGAGGGGCAAAGCTGAACGTCCGATGAGAATGAGTTTGGCTTGTACAGTTTTTGCCAAATGTTCCGCCAGCACAAGTCCAACGCCTCCAAGTCCACCTGTAACCAGATAGACTCCCTCTTTCCTTAACCGTGGTGTCGCTTCGTTGGTTTTATCCAACCGCACTAGCTCAAAAGTTTGTACCCAACGATGAAAACCGCGATAAGCAATCACCCGATCAACGAATTGAGTTGTCAGTTCCGCCAGTAGCTGATCTAGGAGTCTTTCCTCGTGCCAACTTCCTTTTGGAGGCATCACAACATCAATACTGCAACAGTTTATGTTTGGGTATTCTTGCACTATGACCTTAACAGGTCCAAGTATAGTTGCTTTCTCTGGGCACAGCACCTCATCGCCTGTGACTTCTTGCAAATTGTTGGAAACAACCGCAATTTGCAGCTGATCGTTCATACTTTGTTTCCCAATGGCTTGTGCGAGAAACAGCAGACTATAAAATCCTAAATTTTGAGCTTTGTCAATCGATTCAAGCCCTGATTCTGCTTCACTGTTCGGCGTGACATTCCATAAATGAACAATTGTTTGTGGAGTTTTGCCCAGTGCATACAGTTCATTGAGCAGGGTATCGTAGTCATGATCTTGTTTGGGATTTAAGGTATATACATGCTCGCTCAGCTTGATAAAATCTGATCCGATTTTCACCGTAATAACATTGTGTCCCTCAAGTTCGAGTTTTTTTACCAGTTGAGAACCTAAGCCACACTCATCAACAAACACAAGTGTATTTGACTGAACTGGCTTCTCATCTAGTTTACGGGTGCTGAGCGGGGAGCGTTTCCAGGAAGGAATGTAAAACCAGTCGGCAATGTTTGGCTTTTTGGTTGGTGGAGTTGAAGACAACGTTTCTACACCGCTCTTGACACCATCTACTTGTTTTTGGGGTTCAATCCAGTAACGTTGGTGCTCAAAAGGATAAGTTGGTAAGGGAAGGCGATGACGCTGCTCGTGGGTATAAAATCCGGACCAATCCACCTGTATGCCAGCGAGCCAGAGCTTCCCTAATGTAGTCAGCAAGAAAGCAACATCCGATTGGCGATCTTTCGGATGGCGTAACGAAGAAAGCACGACTTGCTCAACTGCCTTATCTGGATGCTGTCTGACTAATGTGCTCAATGTCTGGCCGGGACCGACTTCTAGCAAGATTTGCTCTGAGTCATTCACTAATTGTTGGACACCGTCGGCAAAGCGTACTGTGGAGCGGAGATGATTTGCCCAATATTCTGGATTTGTTGTCTCTGCTTCCGTAATCCAAGTGCCCGTGACATTGGAGACGTATGTCATTTCTGGGGGATTTAAGGTAACTTTTTTGACCCGATCGGTGAATGACCCCAGTATGGGTTCCATCATTTTGGAATGGAAGGCATGGGAGGTATGTAGACGACGGCACTCTACTCCTTGTTCTGCAAGTTGGTTCTCTAATGCCTCCACAGCCTCAGTGCTCCCTGAAACTACGCAAAAGTTCGGTCCGTTGACTGCCGCTAGGGAGAGTTCGTTGCCCAGGAGGGTTTGCACTTTCAATTCTGGCAGGTGTACCGAGAGCATTGCACCTGATGGCAGTTGTTGCATCAGCTGTCCTCTTGCGCTCACCAAAATTAGGGCATCTTCCAGGGAGAAAACACCGGCCAAGCAAGCTGCAACATATTCACCAATGCTGTGACCGATCATTGCTTGAGGACGTACTCCCCATTCCATCCATAATTTTGCCAAAGCGTACTCGATCACAAACAGTGCTGGTTGTGCAATAGCTGTCTGTGTAAGTTGCTGTATAGCAACTTCTGTGCTTTCTTCGCTTGGGTAGAGTACATGGCGCAGGTCAAGTCCCAAGTGGGGGAGGAGGAATTCTGAGCAAATATCCACCTCCTTTGCAAATGTCGGCTCAGTTTGGTAAAGTTCAAGAGCCATATTAATGTACTGCGCTCCCTGCCCGGAAAACATAAATACGACAGGTCTTGCCTTCGGCTCTATGAAACTGGTAAAAACTTGTTTTGGATCTAGGGGATTGAGTGCGCTGACAACCTCGTTCACATCTTGACAAACTACGATTCGTCGATGCTCGAAACCCCGGCGACCAATGCTTTGCGTGTAAGCAACATCCGCGAGGTTTATTTCCGGATGCTCCTTTAAATGTTCCACCAGATTTGCCGTTGCACTTTCAAGTGCAGAACTAGTTTTAGCAGATAATACCAACAATTGATACCCTCTCCCCTGCTCAAGAGCTCCCCTGCTCAAGAGCTCTGTTGTCGGGGCTTCTTCTAAGATCACATGGGCATTCGTGCCGCCGATGCCAAAAGAACTCACCCCAGCGCGGCGCTTAGTCCCGTTGGTTTTCCATTCGCCCAGAGTTGTGTTGACGTAAAAGGGACTATTGGCAAAATCAATCTTGGGATTGGGCTTTTCAAAGTGTAGCGTTGGTGGCAGCAATTTGTGTTTCAGTGCTAGGACTGTTTTTAGTAGGCCTGCTATACCAGCAGCTGTATCTAAATGTCCAATATTTGTTTTCACCGCACCGAGCGCACAGAAGCCCTTCTTTTCGGTTGTGGCACGAAAAGCTTGTGTCAGTGCGACGATTTCAATCGGATCTCCTAAAACTGTTCCAGTTCCGTGAGCTTCTACGTAGGTGATTGTTGAAGCCTCAATTCCAGCTATGGCCTGCGCCTCGGAAATGACTGCTGCTTGACCTTCGACACTCGGCGCTGTATAACCTACTTTTAACGAACCGTCGTTGTTGATCGCTGAACCAAGGATAACTGCATGGATGTAATCTCCATCAGCAATAGCATCTGATAAGCGCTTCAGAAGCACGATTCCGACACCGTTGCCACCAACAGTTCCTCCTGCTTGGGCATCAAAGGCTCGGCAGTGTCCATCGGGAGAAAGAATCATGCCTTCTTGATACAAATAACCTGTTTTTTGTGTGACGCCGATGGAAACACCACCAGCTAGTACCATATCACACTGGTAATTCAGCAAGCTTTGGCATCCCATTTGCACAGCTACTAATGA